>JACRGM010000014.1 GCA_016212345.1 Nitrospinota bacterium | reverse complement strand
TTGAAAATCGGTCAAAGATGATCTGAAGATGAGATGCAAAAATGGCACACTTATTTCATAACAGACCCTAAGTCCCCATCTCCCAAGAGCTTAGATATCTCTGCTGTTTGGCGGTTAAGGTATCTATCTTGATACCCAAAGACTTAAGTTTCATGCGGGCAATATCTTTATCAATATCCTTTGGAACCTTATATACCTTATTTTCCAGTTCCTTTGCATTTTTTATCATAAATTCAGCACAGAGTGCCTGATTGGCAAAGCTCATATCCATTACACTCGAGGGATGTCCTTCAGCAGCAGCCAAGTTTATCAATCTCCCCTCACCTAAAAGATATATCCTTTTACCATTTGCAAATCTGTATTCATCCACATATTCTCTTATCCTTCTCTTTGAACCATTACTTAAGGCATCGAGTTGCTCTATATCTATCTCTACATTAAAATGACCTGAGTTAGCGATTATCGCCCCATCCTTCATCATCTCAAAGTGTTCTCTTCTAATGACACTTATATCTCCTGTCAGTGTAACAAAGAAATCCCCTATTTTAGCTGCCTCTTCTATGGGTATAACCCTGTAACCATCCATTACTGCCTCTAATGCACGAAGGGGATCCACTTCTGTTATTATCACATTTGCACCCTCTCCCTTTGCCCTCATCGCTACACCCTTACCGCACCAACCATATCCACAGACTACAAATGTAGAGCCAGCAATGAGCCGGTTGGTAGCCCTTATAATACCATCAATAGTACTCTGACCCGTGCCATAACGGTTATCAAAGAGATGCTTTGTCTCGGCATCATTAACAGCAACAATAGGGAACTTAAGTACACCCTTTTTAGCCATACTCCTTAGTCGTATGATCCCTGTGGTTGTCTCTTCTGTTCCACCTCTCAGATCCTTTATAAGATCAGTCCTCTCTGAATGTATTGTAGAGACAAGGTCAGCCCCATCATCCATGGTGATGACAGGTCTATGGTCAAGTGCGCTTTTGATATGTTTATAATATGTATCTGTATCCTCCCATTTGATAGCAAATACTGGGATCTCAAGATCCTTAACAAGTGACCCTGCTACATCATCCTGAGTACTCATAGGATTGGAGGCGCATAAAACTATATCTGCCCCACCTACCTTTAATGTATTCATCAGACTCGCAGTCTCTGTAGTTACATGAAGACATGCTGAGATTCTTATCCCTTTCAGGGGTTTCTCTTTCTCAAATCTCTCCTTTATAATGTTTAATACAGGCATACTATGATTTGCCCATTCTATCCTCAACCTCCCCTTTTCTGCTAATGTAATATCCTTGATATGATAGTCCATTTTATCCTTCCTCTGAAAATAGCCCCTCACCCTTCCCCTCTCCCCTTTGGGGAGAGGGGATTTTGTATTTCAGAAATCCTTCCCGAAATATATCCTTTAAGGATCGGTTTCGGGTGATTAAATTTTCATTGTCCTTTGTGCCAACTCCGTAGGCATGAGGGTTTCCTCTGGATTTATAACGGTTAAAGATGGTCTTTGTGTCTCTTCTAATGAACCGAGTCCTGCATCTCTCCTTAAAACCTCTGCCTTATCTGTTCTTTCCCATGTGAATTCAGGCTCATTACGTCCAAAATGACCATAACAGGCGGTCTTTTTATATATAGGTCTTCTCAGATCAAGGGTTCTGATAATGATAGCTGGTCTTAGATCAAAGTGCGCCCTTATCAGTTCTTTTATCTTTTTAGTATCTATCTTAGCTGTATTGAATGTATCGACCATGATAGAGACAGGTTCTGCTATCCCTATAGCGTAAGCAATCTGAACCTCACATTTATCAGCAATACCTGCAGATACAATATTCTTTGCTATATATCGGGCCATATAGGAGGCAGATCTATCGACCTTTGATGGGTCCTTTCCTGAAAAACATCCTCCTCCATGACTTCCCACCCCACCATATGTATCAACTATTATCTTCCTACCTGTAAGTCCGCAATCCCCTTGAGGACCTCCTATAACAAAACGTCCTGTTGGGTTGATGAAATAGTTAATATTCTCCTCGTCTAGAAACTCCTGTGGGATAACAGGTTTTATCACCTTTTCTATGATATCTTCGCGGATCTCCTTTAGGGTCACATCAGGGCTGTGCTGTGCAGCGATTACTACTGTATCTACACGTAAGGGGTTACCATTCACATATTCTACAGTAACCTGAGTCTTCCCATCAGGTCGTAGATAAGGAATAATATCCTTTTTTCTCATCTCTGTCAACTTCATCGCTAACTTATGAGCAAGCATAATCGGAAGGGGCATCAACTCTGGGGTCTCATTTGAGGCATATCCAAACATCAGTCCCTGATCCCCAGCACCCTGGTCTTCTTCCTTCTCCTTTAATATCCCCATAGCTATATCAGGAGACTGCTCATCTATAGATGTTATTACAGCACATGTCTCGTAATCGAATCCATATTTTGCACGGGTATAACCTATCTCCTTAATCGTCTCCCGGGCTATTTTAGGGATATCAACATAACACCTGGTTGTGATCTCTCCTGCAATAAATGCAAGCCCTGTAGTAACCAGTGTTTCACAGGCGACCCTTCCATAAGGGTCATCTCTGTATATCTCATCTAGTACTGCATCAGATATTTGATCGGCTATCTTATCAGGATGTCCCTCTGTGACTGACTCTGATGTAAAGAAAAAATTTGTCCTTCCCATAATAATAACCCTCCTTCCAATCTTCGATTGACGATTTAATTAATTGTAGATTTCCATATAACAAATTACACGGCGTTATCAGTCGAAATCCTCGACGGCGTACCGCTCAGTACGCCTTACTCGGATTTCTCCCTCTAGCCTTGTGTAATTTATTATCTGAAAATCTATAGTTTCGGGAGGATTCCCGAAACAGAAATTCCCTAAATTTCCTACCTTAGGTATATCTCCGCAGATCAGTAAGCATATGCATAATCTGATCTAATCTTGTATGAATCTGGTCTATGCGAGAGTTTAAGGTCTTGAAATCCTCTTTATGTTCTACATTAATCTGGTCTATTTTTCATCCCTCTTTAAATGCACGGACAAACAAGTTTGTCCATGCCACCCATGCAACTCCCTACTCCCTACTGCTTACTCCCTACTGCTCAATCTCTCCATTTCATTTTTAGCAAATTCATTTATCTCATCCACAGAGGTAAGGGAAATCGCTCTATCTGCGATCCCCCTTACCTCCTCGAGTGTAATGAGACGAATCATCTTCTTTATTTCAGGGATGGAGCGAGGATTCATACTTAATTCTCTTATCTCCCCTAATCCTAATAATATCATGATGTTTAAAGGATCTCCTCCCATCTCTCCACATATCCCAACACTAATCCCCTCTTTATGAGCAGCAGATAGGACACTCTTAATCATTCTCAAGATAGAAGGGTGTAATGGTTGATACAGATATGTAACCCGTTCATTGACCCTATCAATAGCTAGAGTATATTGAATAAGATCATTAGTCCCTATACTAAAGAAATTTACCTCTTTGGCTAAGAGATCTGCAATCATTACTGCTGAAGGGGTTTCTATCAGTACCCCAATTTCAATATCTTTATTAAAGGGAATCCCCTTTTGTGTCAACTCATCTTGGACATCTTTTACTATCTTATTCGCCTCCCTTACCTCTTCTATAGTAGAAATCATGGGGTACATTATCTTTATATCCCCATAATAACTTGCCCTTAATATCCCCCGTAATTGGGTCTTGAATATATCGAGATGTGAAAGAGAGAACCTAATCCCTCTTAATCCTAGTGCTGGATTTGCCTCTTGTATAGGGTCTAAATGAAAATGGAATTTGTCAGCACCTATGTCTAATGTCCTGATAACAACACTCTTAGGATATAACCCTTTTCCTAATTTTTTGTAATCTAAAAAATGATCCTCTTCTGAGGGAAGATCTCTTCTGTTCAGGTATAGATACTCTGTCCGATAGAGACCAATCCCCTCTGCACCATAATTAAGGATAGAGACTATCTCATTAGAGTACTCTATATTTGCCATAAGCTTGACCTCATACCCATCCTTAGTTTCAGCCGGCAGATCCTTGATCTCCTCTAATTTCTCTTCATAATATTTATATCCCTGTTGTTTCTTCAAGAAATCCCGAAGATCCTTCTTTGAAGGATTTACTACAACAATCCCACTCTCTCCATCTACCATTATTGAATCACCTGTTTTAACATTAGTAGTTATATCCTTTAATCCTACCACAGCAGGTATCCCTAATGCAAATGCCATAATCCCTGTATGAGAAGTCTTGCCTCCTATATCAGTAACAAAACCTAACACCTTTTTTGATATCATTTGTATAATATCAGAAGGGGTAATATCATGCGCTACGATGACAATAGATTCATCCATATCAGATAAATCTTCATAGAGATTTCCAGTTAGGTTGCTCATGATCTTACTTCCCAACTGCTGTATATCCAGCTTTCTCCCTCTCAAATACTCATCCTCAACACTATCAAAGAGTCCTGCAAAACGATCCAATGAGACCTTTAATGCCCACTCAGCGTTGACATACTCCTCTTTTATACCCTTAATAGTCTCATTGATCAGCATCTCATCTTCTAATATCATAATGTAAGTATCTAAGATATAAACATGTTTTGATCCCACATCCTTTGATACACGAGCTTTAATCTCTCTGATTTGTGATTTAGTATCTTCAACCGCATCCGTGAATCGTCCCACTTCATCATCAATCTTTGCTCTCTCTACCTTATATTTTATTGCACATATGCTTGAACGATCCACAAGGCATACCTTCCCTATAACTGTCCCCCGTGATACCCCTATACCCTTAAACACACTCAATTTCCCTTCTCCACATGCCTGGATAGAAGATCACTTGCAACAGAGATATTCTCCCTACCATATTCCTTAATAAGATTTGCAGCCTCTTTAATATCTGATTTTTCTTCTATAGAAGGGACCTTCATAAGCATCGGGAGATTTACCCCTGAAACCACCTCAATATTAAGTTCATCTAAAAAAGATATACTTATATTAGAAGGGGTTCCTCCAAACATATCTGTTAAGACCAAAACCCCATCTCCTGCATCAACCTCTTTAATAGCATTACTAATCCTCGCTCTAGCTAAATCCACACTATTATTCTGATCAATCGAGACAACATTTACATTTCTCGTCTTACCTATGATCATCTCGGCAGTCTTTAATAACTCTATACCTAAACTACCGTGTGTTATTATCACAACACCTATCATCTTCCCCCCATGTTATTCTCTTTTTCTATTCTTAAATCCTCATTTAATATTATCTGATAGATATTATCTTCATCCTCTGCATTCAATAGTGTTGTACGAAAGGAATCGCTCTTTAGGAGTCTCGATATCTTGGCCAGTGCCTTGAGGTGTGCGGAAACAGAATCTTCAGGGGCTACTAGGAGGCAGACAAAGTGTACAGGCCTACCATCCAATGAATCGAATTCTATACCTTCTTTAGATCTCCCAAAGACTGCTAATATCTCTTTTAATTCCTTCAGTTTGGTATGAGGAATCGCTACATTATCACCTATCCCTGTACTTCCGAGTTTCTCTCTATCAAGAATGGCGTTTACAAGACGATCCTTATCTTTTATCTTCTCCTTTGTGAAAAGAAACTCTGAAAGTTCCTCAATTACCCCTCTTTTGTCTCGGGCTTTTAAATTAGAAAGGACATATTCTTTGTTTAATATCTCTGTTATTCTCATTTTTTAATTAGGTTCTATCAAGCCGTAATTCCCGTCTTTCATCTGATAAAGGACATTAACCTTATTATTCTTAGAATTGGTAAATACTAAAAAATTACTATTTAATATATCCATCTCCTTCACAGCCTCTTCAACAGTCATAGGTTTTGACTTTAAGCGCCTTTTCTTGATAACTCGTGGTTTTTCTGGATCATCTCCTTGAATATCTTTCTTGATATTAATGGTTTCCTCAATATTCCCTTCAATATTCCCCTCTCTCTCTCCTATTTCAGCCTCTCTTTTGTTCTTCAAGGCGATAATCCTTTTCTTGTGACTCTTCATCTGACGCTCAATCTTATCTACAGCACGATCGATA
>JACRGM010000013.1 GCA_016212345.1 Nitrospinota bacterium | reverse complement strand
CGTATTGAAAAATATCACGATTCATGAGATAAATATATATCATGGATCGAAAAAACATCAACAGAGGGTTTAAAAAGCTTCGTGTATGGCAAGATGCTGTTTCCCTTTATATCTTGGCTTCTAAAATACTTTCCCACTTTACATTCGAGCTTAAGAAAGTCGCCGCTAACTGCATTGATGCAGTCCACAGTATTTCAAGGAACATCTCAGAAGGTTATTGTCGTCGGAGTCTCAAAGAGTACTGAACTTAGGGGCTACGCCCCAAATGGAATAATGGAATGGTGGAATAATGGAATATTGGGTTATGAGAAACTGGGAGAGTGGTTCAAATGACAAATTTTTATAAAAATCAATATTCCAACATTCCATTATTCCAGAAATGTTCAAAAAGAAGAAAGCATCTGAGATGCCACTTATATTTCAATAGGTTGTAGAGTTTCCGAGACGTAAATATTGCCCTTGGTTCCTGTGGGGAATTTCATTCTTGCTATGAGAGTTTCAAACAAGCTGCTCAAATCACAGATGAGGAATATGAAAAATTAGACCAACTACACTATAAAGTTGAGAATGAATTACTTAAGCTGATTGAATCTCTTCAGAAAAAGCAAACAGGTGGACAGTGGGAGGATAACCTTCAAACCCAATAAGATTATGCTTCGTACTATTCCTCATATTCGCTATAGATTTTCAGATAATAAATTACACAAGGCTAGAGGGAGAAATCCAAGTAAGGCGTACTGAGCGGTACGCCGTCGAGGATTTCGACTGATAACGCCGTGTAATTTGTTATATGGAAATCTATATCGATTATTATCAACGCTTACTCCTAAAGACCTCTCTAACCTGAACACTGACACTGAACACTGACACTGTATTACTCAAGATTACAGACCCTGCATCTCTCAGCAATGATAATCGATCTTAATTCCTCTGCTGCCTTATCAATATCATCATTCGTTATAACATAGTCATAATCTTTATAATACGATATCTCTTCTTTCGCCCTATTCAATCTCCTCTGAATCTCTTCCTCTGAATCAGCCCCCCTCTCCTTCAGTCTATCTTCCAATATCCCAATAGTAGGTGGAAGTATAAATATAGAAATCGCATCTTTATATACCTTTCTTATCTTTTCAGCGCCTTGGATGTCTATAACAAGTATCAGATCTAACCTATTATCCTCCTCCCCCCCCAAAAGGCACGATCGGGCCGGCACATCAACCCCATCCTCCCTTATCTTAAGATTCTCTATAGATGTACCATAGAGATTACCATGGACCTCGGCCCATTCGATAAATTCACCTCTCTTTATCTTCTCCTGAAACTCCTCTTTCTTAATAAAATGATAATCCACCCCATCTCTCTCATTCAATCGGGGGGATCTATTTGTATGAGAGACAGAGACCTTAATATCTTCTACCCTTTCGATTACCTTTTTAAATAGGGATGTCTTTCCTGCACCAGATGGGGCTGATATAATGAAAAGTAAACCCTTCCTCTTCATGTTGACTTCTTATTGACTTTCTCCCAACTAGTTGACTTCTTATTGACCTTCTCCCAATTATCAGAATTGGAATATCTTTGTGCCAATGTATCGGGCTTTACAGATGAGAGGATAATATGATCACTATCTGTCACAAGTATTGACCTTACCTGTCTACCATGAGTGGCATCTAATAGCTTTCCCTTATCCCTTGCCTCATTTCTCAATCTCTTTATCGGTGCAGATCCTGAGGCAAGTATTGCTACTACCCGGGTTGAGACTACAACATTCTTAAATCCTATATCTATTAATTTTTGAGGGATATTCAACTCTCAACCCCCTATTCCACATTCTGGGCCTGCTCACGAATCTTTTCCAATTCACTCTTTATCTCTATAACAGCTTGGGAGGTGGGGTAATCATTTGTCTTGGCACCGATGGTATTAGCCTCCCGATTCATCTCCTGGAGGATAAATTCTAGTTTCCTCCCCACTGGTCCATCACCCTTTGTCAATAGAATAAACTGTTCAATATGACTCTCAAGTCTCACAATCTCCTCTGTTACATCACACCGCTCTGCTAATATAGCTATCTCCTGAGAGATACTTATCATATCCGCTTCAGTCCCCCCTAATAATGACTCTACCCTCTCTTTCAATCTCTTTGTATACTCCTTGAGGATAACAGGTTGGCGATCTTTTATCTTTACAATGCTCTCCTTAATTGATCTCAACCTTAAGAGCATATCATCGAGTAATACCCTTCCCTCCTCTTCCCTCATTAGCTTGAGTGATTCCAGTGCTTTATCTAATGTCCTATCTAAGATATTCGAATATAATCCAATATCCTCCTGTGATTCTTCATATATTATTACATCTTTTAATCGCAAAATAGAATTTATATCAATCTCTCCACCAATCTTTAATTCAGACTTCAGTTCCTGCGCTGCCTCAATATATCTCTTTGCAAGATTTCTATTTATCCTTACATCAAGACCATTACCCTCCTCTATCCTATCAAATGTTATAGAGATATCGAAAGAGCCCCTCGAGAACCTCTCTTTGATCCTTCTCCTTACCTTCTGATCAAGTTGACCTCCCTTCTTGATGAATCTGAAGGATATATCAAGATATCTATTATTGACAGATCGTACTTCGATTATACATCTGTTATCATCTTCTACCTGCTCTGAATAACCGTACCCTGTCATGCTTCTTATCATCTGCTAACTCCTCTTCAACGAATATATCTTTTTTATTAAAAAGAAATTTTATAGTCTTCTCTACCTCTTCCATATCTACCATTGTGTTCTTGCAAGGGCCCTCAGGCCGGTAATTCGCTATCCCAATAACAGAGATGAAGCCAATATCCTCAATCCCACTTACCAATTCCCTCTCACAGGCAACAGCAAGTATGGCAGATGGTTTAAGTCTACAGATTATCCTGCGGGCAAGGTTCCCACCTGTAACAACATTTATCTTAAATTTGTACCTCTCTCTAAATGACTTAAATTGGGTAATAATACACTGACCACAATCTTTGCAGTTATCTATATCCTCAACTACCCTTTGCTTACATTTAAAATTCTGTAGACACCTTGGTAAAAGAATCAGGAGAGCTTCATTATCTATCCCTTCCTTCCTACTCTTTACCAGGGCATTATTCACCTTTACAAAGGAGTTACTTATCCTGTCCTTGGATATGCCGAATAATCTACCGATCCTCAAGGAAAGGGCAAAAAGGGGTGCTATCCACCTTCCATTCTTTATCCTAAAAGGAAAAAGGTTTCTTTCTGTAATAGCAGAAAGGACTATTAAGAGGTATTCAACCACCCATGCTATGATAAAGATCCCTATTATAATACCTATAATAGTTGGTAGATTATGATTAATCTCCAAGAGCCTAGGCTCTATCATATACCAGATAAAAAGGATGATAGATATAATGATAAGGAGTGCCATTGTAGAAAGGCCTAAGAATAGCCCCTTCCCATCATCGAGCCTTTTAGGCTGGTTAAACACCTCATCATCTTGCCATTTATCACCTAGTTCCCAATCTTCCATTTTACCTTGTGAGACCCTTCTCAATTAGTTATTATCTTACCACAAAAGATAGCAAAGGTTCAAACATTCTATCTCTGTCTATCTCTGTCTATCTCTTGTCTGATACATAAATGCCTCAAGTCTTGTCCTCATATTTGTATCCTCTGTCCCATCATATACCAATGTCAGAAATGGCAGATTATTATACTCTTCCCCTACCTTTTTCATAATAATACTAGTTATAGTTCCTGGCATACATGTAAAGGGCATAACATTTATTATACCGTTTACACCACTCATGGCATATTCAACAGCCTTACCCACACTCAAGATCGCCTCTGTACCAAAACTTTTATGTGTATACCTTTCACCATGATTCAATATCCCTTCTATACCTGTCTCTCTGTAATTCTTCATATATCTTTTAAATAACCTTGTAATCCTATACTCATCGTATAACTGTATCCCCCCCTTTATATATGCCTTTATAAAGCCCCTATAATCCCTCTTTGCAAGGCTATCTCTCTTCAAGAAGTGATTCACATACATTATCCATTCCATAACCGAGGGCATCCACACCTCTGCGCCAAGCCTTTCTATCTCTTCTATGATATTGTTATTACTAAATCTATTGGATCTTATAAATATCTCTCCAATGATCCCTATAATCGGTTTTCTAACATCCCTTTCTATCTCTATTGAACCTATCTCTTCGATCGACTCCTGAAGTGATTTGATCAAATTCCCTTTTACAATACCATCATATAATCTCTTAAGAGACCTATTATATACACTATTTGTCTCACCCTTGTTTACCTCATAAGGCCTTATCTCCCTTACCATCTTCTCTAATGTCTCGTATGCTACAATACCCTGCCATGCAAGCCTTAAGAAATTACCACGGAAATTATCAAACTCATTATAAAAATCATCTGATCTCCCTTGATTTGGAGAGATAAAGACTACACCATCTTTCCCTAATTCTCTAAGGATCTGCTGATGGTATCGATTGTAGAGCCCAAACCTACAAGGCCCTTCAGTAGATGGCATGAAAAAGGCACCCCTCTCTGGATCAAAGTCATCTTCTAATGACTTTTTTAAAAAATCCCCAAGCGTGATTATTAATGGATAGCACTCCTTACCAGTGGTAAATCTCCTTGCTAACTCTACTGACTCCATGGTAGGTTCAGGGAGAACCTCTGCCTTAATCCCATTTGCTTCAAAGGCCCCAGCAATGGCAAATACACCATCTTTCATATATGAAAGATAGATGGTTCTCTTCCCCATCTTTGAAGAAGAGATAATCTTTCTCTTTCTTGTCCCATCTTTTGAGGGGATATCTTCCCTATTCCTTTCCCTTTCCCTTTCCCTTTCCCTTTTAGATTGCCCTATACTATCTAAAAATGCCTCACACCTTGTTATTATACCGGCATCGGCATTATGTTCGTCTATCTCTATCTGCAGAAATGGATGACTTCCCATCTCCTCCTTAAAAAATTTTCCTATGAATGAATCTGGTCCACAACCAAAATTTGTGATAAATATCGCCTCCAATCCCTTATGCGACTTTACACATTTGGCCGCATTAAGGATCTTCTGTCCATTTCTCCAATACATGTATGGCCATTTTTTACTTACATCACATGAATGGAGTGGGAGAAAATCCATTGGTATAGTTATAACACCCATATCCTTTAACCTCTTAGGTAACTGGAGGTTTATACCTGAATCACACCCATTATAAGACCTGCTTATTATCACAATACCCCTTTCACCATCTTTCAGATTCTTAAGTATCTCCCTTCCCTTCCCCCTCATAGCCTTATAAAAATCATCCTGTGCCCTCTCTCCCTCTCTTATTGCATCCCTAACCCTCATAGAGCCCCTTCCAAGATCCCTCCCTATCCCGATCAATATCCTCTCCATATCTTTAGCTGTATGGAAATATATTGCTGGTTTTAAAAGCCTTACCCCCCACTCTTTCAAATCAATGGAAGACTGGATAAGATATGGGATTGCCTGAACATATGGACATGTCTGACTTGCAACCGCTCCATTGCCGTCCCTTTTTATATCAATAATACTCGGAAGAAATAGGATATCTATATCCTTCTTTAATAAATCAAGTACATGGCCGTATACTATCTTGATTGGGAAACATGTCTCAGCAGAGACATTTTCAATAGATAGATGTATAGTCTTCTTATTAGTCATCTCTGAGAGGACCACCTCAAAACCAAGCCTTGAGAAGAAGACATTCCAGAAGGGAAAGAACTCATGGAAGAGTAGAACCCTTGGAATACCAATACGGGTCAGTCTTAGATGTTGATTATCAGATCGATCCTTCTGGTCTGGAATAGCATAATTTGAGACCAACAATCTCTCCCTCTCTGCAAAGAGATCTGGTATCTCCTTCACCTCCCTTTTCTTCTCTTTATCCACCTCAAATCTCTCACATCTTGCCCCATAAAAATGGGGCCTCTCATTTTCAAATTTTACCCTGCTTATATTGCAGATATTAGTGCATCTCTTACATTCGAAGGTAATTACCTTATATCTCCGGGTGCTTAGATCAAATCCTTTGAAACCGCTCTCCTTATAAAGACCATACCTCTCTCTATAATCCATAGCAAGGATAGCTACACCTATAGCACCTGTCACATCATGGTGAGGGGGTATTGTTATCCTCTTACCTACCACCTTTTTAAATGCGGTGACTACCGCCTTATTCCATGCCACTCCACCCTGAAAGAAGATATTATCACCTATCCTCTTATCCCCTACAACCTTATTAAGGTAGTTATAGACTATGGCATATCCTAAACCAGCCACAAGATCATCCTTAAGATAACCCTTTTGTTGATGAGATATGAGATCAGATTCCATAAATACAGTGCACCTCTCTCCGAGACGGGTGGGAGATAAGGATCTCAATGCCATATCACCAAATTCATTCTCTATGGCTATCCCTAATTTTTCAGCCTGTTCTTCAAGGAAGGAACCTGTTCCGGCTGCACATACCTTATTCATCTCAAAATCTACTATTCTCCCATTCTGAATTGAGATATATTTAGAATCCTGACCCCCGATCTCAAATACAGTATCCACATCTTTATCAAAGTATATAGATGCTGTTGCCTGGGCAGTTATCTCATTCTTTACCACATCTCCCCCTACAAGGTCACCAGTCATATACCTCCCTGATCCAGTAGTACCTATACCCATGATATTTATCTCTCTACCAATCTCTCCCCCTATCACCCTCAGACCACGCTGTACAGCCTCTATTGGTCGCCCTCCTGTCTTTAGATACTGTCGTGCTATCACATTCTTATCCCTGTCAATTACTACCAGATTTGTACTGAGGGAGCCAACATCAATACCCATATAGGCATTGACCTTTCCTTTTACTCTTGTGAAAATAACAGGAGAAGAGGTGATATTAATACTATTCCCTTTATCTTCAGAAAGCCTCTCTAACCCACTACCCATGACCTTAGGGGAGTTTAAATAATCCTTTATTCTATCAAGTCCCTTAAAACCCCTATCTGATCCCTTCTCCATCCCTATCAATGCCACACCTATTGCCCCCATAGATGCATAATGTCTTGGTATGATCAATTCCCCTTTCTCTAATCCAAGGATATCCTCAAAGGCCTTTATCACCCCTATATTAGCAGCCACACCCCCTTGAAAGAGGATCGGCCTCTTAAATTCCTTCCCCTTCCCAATATTACTCTTAAAACTCCTCGCAACAGCATAACAGAGGCCTGCAACGATATCATAATCAGGTACCCCTATCTGCTGGAGATGGATCATATCTGATTTTGCAAATACACTACAACGGCCCGCTATCATTGGTGGATGCTTGGATCTTAATGCCATCTCCCCAAATTCCCTTTCAATAGATATACATAGTCGACTAGCCTGCTGGTCGAGGAATGACCCTGTGCCTGCTGCACATATGGTATTCATAGCAAAATCCTCGAGCATGGGTCTCCCACTCGCCTCAACCATCTTAAAGATAAGAAGCTTAGAATCCTCCCCCCCTATCTCGATAACTGTCCGTACCTCGGGATAAAATTCCATTACGCCCTTTGCCTGAGCCACGATTTCATTTATAAACTCGCCTCCGATAAATTCTGATATCAACTTCCCACCCGATCCTGTTACTGAGATACTGATTATCCTTTCTTGGGGTATACGCCTTAATATCCCTTCTAATACCCTTATCACAGTCGGGCAGGGTTCTCCCTTTAGTCGGGTATAATGATCTTCCAAGACCTCCTTGTTACTATTAATAAGCACAGTATTTACACTGATAGAACCTATATCCAGACCTAAATGAATAGCCCCACCCTCTATCTTTTTGATTTTATCCATAATATAATAAGGTTCTTCTACTATTTAACTCTTTACAAGGTTATAGATTATAGATTTCCATATAATAAGTCAATAAGCCCTCCTTAATTTGTCTTCAACTTATGGATAATAATTATAGATTTCCATATAACAAATTACACGGCGTTATCAGTCGAAATCCTCGACGGCGTACCACTCAGTACGCCTTACTCGGATTTCTCCCTCTAGCCTTGTGTAATTTATTATCTGAAAATCTATAGCTCTTAAATGGATAATAATTAGCTCTTAATAAGAAGGGATTAAGGGGGTTGCTAGGGAACAGTTAAGAATCTTTAAGCCCAATTAAGTGCCGAGGGTCGGAATCGAACCGACACGGTCGTTACCAACCGAGGGATTTTAAGTCCCTTGCGTCTACCACTTCCGCCACCCCGGCATTAAATATTGCCCTGAAATTCAAAAATACCATTTATTAATCCTTTACAATCCAGAATTAAAACAACGGGCCAGAGAACTCAGGAAACGAGGTTCTGCTTAAAAGGGGAGAGGCCTCTTAATTCCTCACCTCTTCAGGACTTGTCCAACATAAAGATGGCTAGATTCTAAATCATTGATCTCTCTTAGTCTCTCCATACTCGTGTTGAACCTTTGAGCAATCCGCCATAGCGAATCACCTTTTCTAACACAATATATCCTGTCTGGAGAAGGCTTGAGATTTGAGGCAATAATCTTTGAAGCCATAATCTTTTCCCCCTCTCTTCTTTTAAGAGGGACCTTTAATCTTTGTCCAACACGGATCAGATCTTTATGTATATTATTTGCCTTTACAATATCCGTAATACTTGTCCTATATTTCTGGGCAAGGAAAAACAATGTTTCACCTTTTCTTACCTGATGGTATGTATAGCTCTTTTGTGGGGGAGACCATTTTGGTATCTCATCCAACTGGGCCATCCATTTTGGTATCTCATCCAACTGGGCCAATAATACCTTACCCATCCCCTGAGGGAGTTTTAGGGGATATGGGCTATTTGGTGTAACCTTATAGCGAAGCTCAGGATTTAGTGTGGTGAGTTCTTCAAGAGATATCCCCAACTCCTTTGCCACTGATCTTAGATGAACCTGCTTTTCAATAGTTACAAGCTCATAAGAAATAGGCTTCTCTATCTCATCAAGGGGGATTCCATACCTTGCAGGGTCTTTCAGGATATGGAGTGTTGCTAGAAACCTTGGGACATACCGTGCTGTTTCAAGAGGGAGCCTTTGATACAGATCCCAGAAATTGTCAAGATAATTGATCTTCTGTCCTCGGATTACCTGTAGGACCCTTTCCTCACCGCAGTTGTAAGCAGCAAGGACAGTGGTCCAGTCCCCAAAGATATGATGAAGCTCTTTTAGATAGGCAATAGCTGCCTTAGTTGATTTCTCAGGATCCAATCTCTCATCAATCCATACACCCCTCTGGAGACCGAATTTATAGCCGGTGGAGGGAATGAACTGCCATAGACCTAATGCCCGGGCCCGAGATAACGCCTTTACCTTAAATCCACTTTCAATAAGTGGTAACCATGAGAGTTCTTCAGGAAGACCGGCCTCTTTCAAGGCATTAACAATCCCTTCCATGTATCTCCCAGAACGTTTATAAGACTCTACAAAGAAATCCCGTTCAACACCTTGGAATTTTTTAATCTCCTCTTCCACATCTCTGTTCATAATCAATGGTATAGCCTCATGACTTCCGTTAACAGCGGTATATCGTGAGGCATAAATCTCTTGAATCCTTTTTGATATCATGAACCTTAAGTCTTCTACTGGTTGGATCAGCTCCATGTTATTTTCAGTATTTACCCTCAAGATATGTAAATATGACTGATCCAGGGCATTAATAGCCCTTTCTGTATTCCCTTTAATCCAAAACTCCTGAGATACCTCGTAAAATTCCAATGCAGTATCAAAGAGGTTCTGTTCTTTTTCCTTATCTTTCTCTTTTACACCACTATTACCCTCTTTATATTGATGTGCTACTTCAACATCATCTACATCTACATCTACTACCATTTCAACATCATTTTTAACATCATCTATATTATTGGAACTATCAGGGGTATTTAGTCTCCCTCCTTTATGATTAGTAGAAGTAATAGGGTCTAAGATTCTTTCAGTATCTGAATAGCCAATATCTGATGTACCTGTGATATATCGGTTCTCTGTATCCTCTTTTTTGATATTAGGACCATTAACTCCTACACAACCGAAGGCTAAAACAGGCAAAGTCAAAAGAATTGCATATCTATAAATAGAGATCATCATTTGTCTGTCTCCTTTTTGGTTAATATTGCTAATATTATTAAATATATATCAAAATCCAGATTTTATCCCCTTTTTTACCAAGTTGTTGGTATGAGGATCTCCCTGGGTAAATCTATTATCAAAAACCAGGCCTTCAGATTTTCGTTATTAAGTTAACTAAACAAGAGAGAATAGTCAAGATTTTTTTTGCGATCCAGACACTATATAACCCCAAAATTTGAATAAATCTTTAATTATCAACAGGTTATCCCAAAAAATAAAAAATATTTTCGTTTTCTCGTTCCCAATATTTACCTCTTATGGCGCTACTGTCTGTCACAAAAAAAATCTTGACAACATTTTTGTGGTTTGATAATATTAGATTATTCCTATAT
>JACRGM010000076.1 GCA_016212345.1 Nitrospinota bacterium | reverse complement strand
CCTTAATCCCCTCTTTTTAGAGGGGAAATTTTAGAACTCCCCTCTATTAAGAGGGGTTGGGGGTGTGTTATAAAGGTATTTTCAGGTGAAACCCTCACGAGCCTTCGGCTCACAAAGGGAGATGAAAATTTTAATTTTCGTATGAAAAGGATCAAAAAGGGCTTAAGAAAAGAGATAGTAACTGATATAACTATCCTTCTGGTAGCTGCGCTACTGATAGTCGGTATCATCTTATTAAAGGTGACTGAACATCTTCTCATTGAGTACAGATCTCAAGACATCAGGGTAATGGTCTCTTCTATAGAAAATAGTATCTCTATTATTATGAAAAATAATCCTATTACCTTTAAAGAGATTATGAAGGAATCTGTTATCACAAGATTGATAGGTCTCTTTACAAGAGAAGGGGGGTTCAGCGATCTATCCATAGTGGATAATGGATTGACGGTGCTTGCATCTTCAAGGGGTGAACTTATAGGTAAGACATTTAAAGACCCATTCTTACTGAAATCCATCAATAATGATATATCTAAGGTCAGGAAGGAGAAAGGAAAAGAGGCTCCTTTCTTTTTAAGTAATACGAATAAACTTATTATTACATCACCCATATATATTGAAGGACGAATTATGGGTGGTATAAGGGGTGAAATGTCACTACTCGATCTGAGAGGTATCCTTATTAATCTGCGTGGATTGACATTTCTCTATATAATTGTCGATGCACTGATATTTATAATATTTGGAGGCATTCTCCTTTCAAAGAGTGTAGTAAGACCTATTCAGAGATTGGTTGAGGCCACAGAGAGGGTCTCTAATGGTGATCTCGGTCATAGGGTAAAGGTGGAGGATGATAATGAGATAGGGAGACTCTCTTATGCCTTCAATCAGATGACAGAGAGGTTGAGAGAGAAGACCGAAAGTCTTGAAAGACATATAGACCTACTCAAAAAGAGAAATATAGAGTTGAAGGAGGCAAGGGATGAGATTATGCGCTCTGAAAGATTGGCAGCGATTGGAAGAATGGCATCAGGGGTTGCCCATGAGATCGGCAATCCCCTAGGAGCGATAAATGGGTATATAAATATCCTATCTAGCTCTAAAGAGAGAACCCCAGAGGATATAGACTCCCTTAGGAGGATTGAGAAGGAGGTTGACAGGATAGATGAGATAGTAAGAGGGTTATTAAATCTCGCCACACCCCCTAATGGTATTATAACAGATGTGGATATAAACCAGATACTTAGAGAGTCAGTTGAATTACTCCGCAATCAAAAGGCCTTTCATAATATTGGGATGACCCTTAATCTATCAGATAAGATTCCTTATATGAGACTTGACGGTCATAAGATAGAACAGGTTGCAATAAACCTATTGCTGAACTCAGCAGATGCCATGGTAGAAGGGAGAGAGAAGAGGATAGTTGTCTCCAGCGAAATAATAAATCACGGGTCTAGGGATAGATTCAGCGATGATGATAAACAGGTTAGGTTGACCTTTTCGGATACAGGGGAGGGGATCCGTGAAGAGGATATCTCTAGAATATTCGATCCGTTCTTCACTACAAAAGAGCCTGGAAAGGGGACAGGACTTGGTCTCTCTATATGCCACAGGATTATAGAAGATATGGGGGGTAGGATAAGTGTCTCGACTAACAGGGGGGAAGGGACTAGTTTTGAGATAGTGATACCTGTGAAGGAGAGGGGTGATTATATTGTCCAAGAAGAAGATACTAGTAGTAGATGATGAAGAGAATATGCGTCATGTATTGAGATTGATCCTCGAGAAAGAGGGTTATGATGTAACCCCTGCAATAAATGGAAAGGAGGCACTCCTTAAGACCGATGAGGATGAATTCGATATCATCCTAAGCGATATCAAGATGCCTGATATGGATGGGATTGATCTCTTGAATGTCTTAAAGGAGAAGGGAGTAGCATCAACAATTATAATGATGTCTGCATATGGGACAGTTGATACTGCTATTGAGGCCATGAAGTTAGGGGCATATGATTATATATCTAAGCCCTTTAAGGGAGATGAGATCATACTCACCCTGAGAAAGGGAGAGGAGCGGAAGAGATTAGAGATGGAGAATCGTCTCCTTAGGGATGAGGTGAGAGAGAGGTATGACTTCAATAATATAGTAGCAAAGAGTTATAAGATGCATAATATCTTTGAGATTGTGAAGAAGATAGCACCCTACAAGACCGCGGTTCTCCTTACAGGGGAGAGTGGGACAGGGAAGGAACTTATTGCAAAGGCTATACATCACAATAGTAATCGGTCTGAGCAACCATTTATTGCCATAAATTGCGGTGCTATCCCGGAGAATCTCCTTGAGAGCGAGCTTTTCGGTTTTGTCAAGGGTGCCTTTACTGATGCTATACAGGCCAAGAAAGGACTCTTTCAGGAGGCGGATGAAGGCACACTATTCCTAGACGAGATTGGGGAATTACCACTTATGCTTCAAGTTAAATTATTAAGGGTCTTGCAGGAGGAGGAGATCAGGAGGATAGGGGATAATATAAACATAAAGATTGATGTGAGGGTGATTGCAGCAACCGCAAAGAGACTCGAAAAAGAGGTCAGGGAAAAGAGGTTTCGTGAGGATCTATTTTATCGCCTTAATGTGATGTATATTGAGATACCACCTTTAAGGGAAAGAAAGGAGGATATCCCACTCTTAACAGTACATTTTATAGATAAATACAATGAAAGGCTGGGTAAGAGGATCAATGGGATAGATAAGAATGCCCTTAATCTCCTTATAAATTGTCCTTGGAAGGGAAATGTAAGGGAATTAGAGAACACTATAGAGAGGGCAATGATCTTTTCTGATACCAATGAGTTAAGAATAAGTAATCTACCCCCTGAGATAAGGAAATATAGTAGCAAAAGAGAGGTGGTCTCTTCTGATAATGGTGAGTTATCGCTCAGAAAGGTGGTCAAGGATGTTGAAAAGAGATTGGTTAAAAAGGCTGTGGAGAGGACAGGTGGAAACAAGGCCGAGGCTGCTAGATTATTAGAGATAAGCTATCGCTCCTTGATGTATAAGATAAGGGAGTATGGTATTGAGGATTGGGACGGTAAGCACTAGGGGCATGCCCATGGGTGTAGATTTTCAGATAATAAATTACACAAGGCTAGAGGGAGAAATCCGAGTAAGGCGTACTGAGCGGTACGCCGTCGAGGATTTCGACTGATAACGCCGTGTAATTTGTTATATGGAAATCTATGGCATGGACAAAGAGAAAAGCGGTATATCCTTTACCGAGATAATGATAGTTATGGCTATCATTGGTATCATGACGGGCATTGCCATCCCTAATATCCTTGAATGGCTTCCAGCAAAGAGGGTAAACGGTGCTATAAGAAACCTATCTGCTGATATACAGTGGACAAAGATGAAGGCAGTATCAGATAATAAAAATTATGTTATCTGTTTTGATACTGATAAGAGTGTTTATTCTATATATAGATCTGATACCTGTAATACAAAGAAACCATCGGAAAAGAGGGTTAATATATCTGCCGAATATCCTGGTATAATTATAGATGATGTCTCTTTCGGAAACACCAATCCATATCTGGTCTTCAATCCAACAGGAAGACCTTCTGGGGCAGGGCATGTTTATTTGATACCAAAAGAAGACATTGGGGATAAATATCTGTCAACAGATGGATATAAACGGACAGATCGTTTTAGATTAATAAAGGTTTTAACCACAGGGATGGTAAAGATTGGGGATTCTAGTGATAAGTGAATTCGGGAGGACCTCCCGAAACACAAAATTTCAGACACTGATCTATGTATAATATAGTATACACTACAAATCTTGTTTTATAATTTTCCATAAAGATTTATCCTTTTTGTCCCAAGTTCCCTTTTAAATATTGCAACAGGAAAAACTGTCATTTTGATACAGATATCCTTTAATAATGATCATAAAAACAGATAGATATGATCTATAAAGGATGGCTGTATTCATCTTAATTCCCCTTATCTTGATCCCCTTTGGATGAATAGAGTAAGTGATGGCATATATAATGCAATTTTGATGATGAAAGAACAGAGGACTTATTTTATGAAACAGATTAACAATAAGAGAGGTTTTAAACTATTAAGATATGCTAATTATTATTCCTGCCAACGGGGTATTTCCTTGGTTGAAACAGTTGTAGCTTTTGGAATTGCATCCATTCTGATAACTTTAGCAGCTCCCATCTATACTGATACATTAGCAAAATCAAAATTAGAGTCCTATACCCAGAGTCTG
>JACRGM010000080.1 GCA_016212345.1 Nitrospinota bacterium | reverse complement strand
TTATATGGAAATCTATGTAGATTTTCAGATAATAAATTACACAAGGCTAGAGGGAGAAATCCGAGTAAGGCGTACTGAGCGGTACGCCGTCGAGGATTTCGACTGATAACGCCGTGTAATTTGTTATATGGAAATCTATAGGAAAGGAGGCATGGGAAGGGAGACCTTTAGTTCACCTTCGAATTTACTTAATCTGTTTGGAGGTTATGAATGGCAGAGGAAATAAGTCCTGATTTAGGTTTCATAAAGGATATTATCGCCTGGGGGGGTGATTCGCTTAAAAAGTGTTTTCAGTGTGCAACATGTGCGGTGATATGTCCATTATCCACTGATACAAAGCCATTTCCAAGGAAAGAGATGATATGGGCTCAATGGGGGTTAATGGACAAGCTGGTAGGTAATCCTGATATATGGTTGTGTCATCAGTGTAATGATTGTTCTTTGCACTGCCCAAGAGGGGCAAAGCCAGGGGATGTCTTGGCTTCTGTGAGGAGATATAGTTTCATGAACTATGCATTTCCAAGATTTATGGGTAGGCTACTAAGTGATATAAGGAATCTACCTTATCTTTTAGCTCTTCCAATGATCATCTTTATTATCCTCCTTGCCTCTATTGGACACCTCAACATACCAGAGGGGGAGATCGTATTCTCAAGGTTTTTTCCCATCTTTTATATTGATGTTGTCTTTATTACCGTCTCTCTGCTTGCCTTACTTTCAGCCGGTATAGGTATCTCAAACTTTTGGAAGGGGATGGAGAGAAATTCCAATCCATGGATGCCAGGTACAGGTATGGGGTTAATACCTAGTATTATCTCAACTGTAACTCAGGTACTTGGGCATAATAAATTTAAAGATTGCGGTGTAAACAAGGATAGATATAGAGCCCATCTCCTTGTATTTTATGGTTTTGTAGGATTATTTATTACAACCAATATTATCCTTGTCTTAGTAGATTTCTTACACATTGAAACCCCTCTTCCCTTTATACATCCTGCAAAGATACTTGGAAATGTGAGTGGAATAGCAGTCCTTGTTGGTATCACATTGGTTCTCCTGAATAGACTTAAAAATAAGGATATAACAATCGCTACTTCTTATGATTGGGTCTTCATATGGATGATATATGCCTTGGTAATAAGTGGGATACTCACAGAGGTAACAAGATTGGCAGGGATCCCCTTTCTGGCTTACCCAATCTATCTTATTCACTTGGTAGTGGTCTTTTATATTATAGGTTATCTTCCATATTCTAAACTGGCCCACTTGCTATATAGAAGTGTAGCAATGGTGTACTCAAGGTATTCAGGGAGGGAGGGGATTATTATATGAATATCATTATCTTTGGCCCTCCAGGGGTTGGTAAAGGTACACAGGCAAATAGATTAAAGGAGAGGTATAACCTCCTTCATCTCTCAACAGGGGATGCCTTAAGGGGAGAGGTTAAAAAGGGGACTGAACTCGGCCTCAAGGCTAAAGAGGCTATGGATAAAGGGAGACTTGTCTCAGATGATATTGTTGTAGGGATTGTTGTTAACGCTATAGGGAATGTGGAGGATGCGAATGGGGTTATGCTCGATGGTTTTCCTCGGAATATCTCTCAGGCTGTTACCCTTGATAAGGTCATGGAAGAGAAAGACCTAAAGATAGATTATGTTATCAGCCTTGAGGCAGACAGGGATATCATCTTAAAGCGTTTGTCAGGACGTCGTTCCTGCAAAGATTGCGGGAAGGATTATAACATATTCTTTAGCCCCCCAAAGGTGGAGGGTAAATGCGATGAATGTGATGGAGAGATAATAGGTCGTTCTGATGATACAGAGGAGGTGCATCTTGATCGTTTAAAGGTCTATGAGAATCAGACAGAATCCTTAAAGAGCTATTATAGAGAAAAGGGTCTACTTTATAAGATTGATGGCATGGCTACGGTTAATGAGGTCTTTACTAATATAAATAAGGTGTTGGATGGTAAGTGAACTGGAGGGTAGGGTAGAGCCCCCCTCCACTTTAGAAAGGAGGAATAGATATGGCGAGGTTGGTACGCCCACATGGTGGTAGAGAATTAAAGCCCTTATTGCTTGAAGGTGGAAAACTTAAGGAAGAAAGGGAAAAGGCTAAAAGGTTACCCCCGATCAGGATGACATCAAGGGAGACCTCTGATCTGATCATGATGGGTATTGGGGCATTTACACCCCTTGATGGATTTATGGGAAAAGAGGATTGGAAGGGTGTTTGTGATGACTACTTAATGAGCAATGATCTCTTCTGGCCAATCCCTATAACCCTTTCAACAACAAAGGAGGTGGCAGATAGCTTAAAAGAGGGAAAGGAGGCAGCCCTTATTGATGAGGAGACTGGAGAGTTAATGGGGAGTATAACAGTCCGTGAGAAGTATACCATTGACAAGGTCTATGAATGCAGACAGGTCTTTAAAACAGATGACACAGAGCACCCTGGGGTGGCAAAGGTAATGGCCCAAGGAGAGATAAATATTGCCGGCCCTGTAAAGGTATTCAGTGAGAGCTATTATCCTGATCAGTTTAAAGGTCTCTATATGCGTCCAGCAGAGAGCAGAAAGATCTTTGAGGAAAAGGGATGGAGTACAATAGCCGCATTGCAATTAAGAAATCCTATGCATAGATCACACGAATATCTATCAAAGATAGCTATTGAGGTCTGCGATGGTGTATTTGTCCATCAATTGGTAGGGAAGCTAAAGGCAGGGGATATACCTGCCGAGGTTAGGACAAAGGCTATTGATGTCCTGATAGAGAAATATTTTGTAAAAGATACATGCATCCAGGCGGGTTATCCTATGGAGATGCGCTATGGAGGCCCCCGTGAGGCACTTCTCCATGCCCTCTTTAGGCAGAATTTTGGATGCAGTCATCTCCTTGTAGGACGTGATCATGCAGGTGTGGGTGAGTATTATGGTCCATTTGATGCCCATCATATATTTGATGAGATTCCAAAAGGTTCACTTGAACTCCAACCATTGAAGATCGATTGGACATTCTACTGTTTTAAATGTGATGGTATGGCCTCTATGAAGACATGTCCACATGGTAAAGATGACAGATTGATACTAAGTGGGACAATGCTAAGGAAGATGCTTTCTGAAGGGCAGGATGTATCTGAGCATTTTAGCAGACCTGAAGTCCTTGCGGTATTGAGGGATTATTACTCAAAACTCGATCAAAAGGTTGAGGTCAAGCTTCATAGATACGCCCAGGGGACATAAGGAGAAATCAGCACCAAAGCACTCTCACATCGCAATTGCGGAGCGAAGCGGAGCTAATTTTCAAGGAAGAGGTTTTAAGAGCTTTTCAGCCCAATCTCCTCCAAGCAGTCCCAATCATCCTATATTAGAGCTCTAAGTAGGATGGTTGGGACACCTCCCTCTTATAAGCCCCGAGTGCCCTTGGTGGGCAATTTGATGACCACAGTAAGCCCTTTCCCGATCTTGTTTGTCAATTCAATAGAACCTCCAAGAGAATCAATAATCTTCTTTGTGAGAGGGAGGCCAAGACCTATCCTCTTGTCTTTGGTAGTAAAAAAGGGATTAAATACATTATGTTCTATATCTGGAGGGATCCCTCCTCCAGTATCACTTATCTCGATGGACACACCTTTGTCTATATCATCCTTTTTTAAGGGGAGGGTACGAATACTCAAGATTCCACCATTAGGCATTGCATGAATAGAATTGGAGATAATATTGATAAACACCTGTGTAATGTTATCCTGGTCTATATATACATTAGGAAGATTAGGATAGAGATCAATCTTTGATTTTATCCTTTTCTCCTTGAAGAGATCTGACATTAAGGATATCTTCTTACTAATGAGTTCATTTATATCTCTACTTGACAAGTTAAATTCTAATTCACGGGAGTAATCAACTACATTTCTAAGCATTTCCTCAAGCCTGTCAACCTCTTTAATAATTAGTTCTGTATACCTTCTATACCTTTTATATGAGGGTTGCTTAATTATCATGTTATGTAATCGCCTTGTAAAGCCACCTACAGAGACCAATGGATTACGTATTTCATGGGCAATAGTTGATGTAACCTCCCCTAAAGTTGCCATCTTTTCTACCTCAATTAATCTCTTATGAAGGTTCTTCTCTTCTGTTACATCTCTGAATACCATCAGAGTACCTAAATAGGTCTTATCATGCATTATAGATGCAAAATTACATAAAAGTATCTGATCATTAATCCTTTTTTCTATACTATAAGATCTCTTTCTACCAAAACGAAAATCATCGATCAGTAACATTACCTTCTCTAATAAAGATGGCGAATGGCAGTCTTTGATACTACTCCTGATCTTTCCCTTTTTTTTAATCTTTAATAGTCTTTCTGCGACCTCATTGAATATACTTATTCGATTATCTTTATCGCAGAAGATGACACCCTCATACATCCCACTGATCATTGCTTCCAATTTGCTCCTATTTTCCCTCAATTCCACTGTCCTTGCCTGAAATCTTTCCTCTAATTCTTCCATGAGCTGTATCTTTGCAAGCGCAAAGGATGCCTGGGTGGAGAAGAGAGAGAGGATAGAGATCTCTTTTTCACTAAATACCCTTGGTTTAAAGTCATAGACATAGATTATGCCGAGGATCTTATCATCTGCAACGAGAGGTGTGGCAATAAGAGACCTTATCCCTTCACGATCTCTTACTGGACTTGCAAAGGATGGTTCTTTCCTTATATCAGGTATATGTGTTGGTGATCTCTGTTTAAGTATATCCTCTATCATTCCCCCATGTCTTATCTTCCATGTCGGCTTCTCTGAAAACCTTGGACTGAGCCCTTTTGCGATCTTGAGACTCATTTCATTCCTTTCTTCTTGGTAAAGGACAATACTCCCTGCTGGTGACCTTGTTAATTTCATGGCATTATCAACAATAATATCTAATGCAACATCTATCTTCTCAACTGAGGAAAGGAGGATACCAATATCATAGAGCCTCTTTTGTTCCCTTAAGGTCTCTTTAACCTCCTTCTCTCTATCTTTATGCTCTTCAATCAAACCCCATAGAAGCCTTGAACTTACCCCTCCCAGTATCTCTATAGAGGGTTTTATATTCTTTATCTCCGTTGGTACATTAGGATCCCCAGTAGTATCAACGACCATATCAAGATCAGCTATTTCAATCAATTCCTTAAGATCGGTCTTTGTAATTATCCCCTCTGATCGTGCCTTTTTAAGGCCTGGGGCATCTTCATTTTTATCAGCCACACCAACTATATCTATATCTTTGTATCTCTTAAAGAGGGATAAAAGAAGACTCCCTCCCCTCCCCATTCCAATGATGGCAAGCCTTGTCATATTAGAATCTGCCTGCTAAAGAGATAGAGGCCATTCCTTCTCTCTCCTTAAAATCATATCCTAAAGCTGCGTCAAGGTGTATCATGAATATCCTGAACCCAAAACCACCAGTATAAACAACATTTGAATCCCCTTCAGCAATATTCTTGTACAACCCGGCACGTAGACTTATTAATTCTGATAAAAAGCCCTTCTCTGCACCAAAACCTATCCTCCTATCCTTAGAGCCCTCAATCAATGAGCTATTCTCAGTAAGATCTATATCTGCGGCTACATTGAGGCTTTTAAAGGGGATAATGACCACCCCAGCCCTTACCTGTGGATCAAGA
>JACRGM010000074.1 GCA_016212345.1 Nitrospinota bacterium | reverse complement strand
TTAAGGACAAAGATTCTTACTGAAGGAATCATTCTCTATGACAAAAAACAGCTTCCTTGTTCTTAAGAAAGAAATAGAAAAAGAGTTGAAAGACCTTGAAAAATTGGAAAAGGAAATGAATGAGGTTTTAAGTCATTCAGAACCTTCTTTTCTTGAAACAAGGGCAGCAGGGAGTATCCTTCATGATTTTTATTCTGGTATAGAAAAAATCTTCAGACGTGTTGCATTCAGAATTGACAGAGATATTCCATCTGGTGAAGACTGGCATACAGAACTTCTGATAAGAATGTCTATTCCAATAGCTGGTATTAGACCAAATGTTATAAGTGAAGGGCTAAAAGAGCAGCTTGCCGAATATCTAAGATTCCGCCACCTATTCAGAAATATTTATGGATTTGAGCTTAAGTGGGAAAGGTGTAAAACTCTCGGGGTGATGCTCAAAGAAATCCTTAATGTGTTTAAAAAAGAGATAGCGGTTTTTTTGAAGTTTACTGACTCTTTAGAAAATAACCTCTAATTTCAGCGAAGTTCGATACCCCTCCTCCACGGGGTCACGATGTGCCTGGGTTGTCCTTCCTCCTGAGATTTTGCCTAAAGAAAGAACTTGTAAATATTCTGTTGGTCACAGCTATAATCCCTCTCCTATCGCTATCCCTTCCTCCCTAATCTCCATAATCTTTACCTTCACAAGGGTGTTCTTTAAGCTATCAAGGCCATCAAGGAATATGGGGATATAATTATCACTGTATCCATTAAGGAGACCATTATCCTTATCACGACTCTCCTCAATGAGTACCTCTAATTCTTTATTAAGATAACACCTCCTAAATTCCAGGGACTTCTCTCTCCCAAGCCTTTTCATTAACGAGCTCCTCTCTTTACCGATCCCTTTTGGAATCCTATCAGGGAGATTGAATGCATCCGTACCCTTACGAGGAGAGAAGGTGAAGACATGGAGATAAGTAATGGGTAGATCCTTAACAAATCTATAAGTATTATCAAACATCTTATCAGTCTCCCCAGGAAATCCTACCATAACATCAGCACCAATCCCTATATCAGGTATCCTTTTTTTGAGCCTTTCGATGAGGTTATTGTAAAGTCTCGAATCATAATCTCTCCTCATCTTCTTTAGTATATGGTCATCACCACTCTGAAGGGGTATATGAAGATGATTACAAATACTCTCTGAACTTGCGATGATATCTATCAGTTTGTCAGAGACCTCTCTTGGTCCTATAGAGCTCAACCTTATTCTGAATCTGCCATTGATATTGAGGAGTATCTTCAGTAGATCAGATAGCTCTGCATTAGGACTTAGATCCCTTCCATAACTACCGAGGTTGATCCCACTTAGCACTATCTCCTTAAAGCCCCTATTTATCAAGTTCTCTACCTGTCTCTTTATATTCTCGATCCCTTCACTACGACTATGTCCTCGGGATAGCCTCACAATACAAAATGAGCAGTTAAGGTTACACCCTGTCTGTATCTTTAAAAATGCCTTGATATGGCCTTGGAATCTATTTATCTCCTTTGATTTGACCCCTTTGTTTCCCTTTAATAATCTATCTACTGCTATATATGGATCTCCCCTCTTTAACGCTCTATTACGGGAATCTTCCCTAATAACCCCAAGTCTTTTTAGATAATCATAGATATCAAGTTTCTCCTCATTTCCAAGTATCAAGTCTACCCCAGGAAGACGGGCTATCTCCCCGTGATTCGTCTGAGGATAGCATCCAGTAACAACAATAAATGCCTCCTTGTTTGATCTTATTGCCCTACGTATAGTCTGTCTGCAATCATAGTCGCTCTTGCTAGTAACAGTACAGGTGTTGATCACATATATATCTGCCTTTTCTGGGAAAGGGACAATCTTGAGATCCTTCTCTTCCAAGAGTTCTTGCATCTCTACACCTTCATACTGATTGAGTCTACAGCCTAGTGTAATAAATGAGACCTTCATTAAAGATTCACCTCTTAAATTATCTTAAACCGCCTTGATTAAGAAGGCAACAATTTTCCTCTGAAAATAGCCCCTCCTAAAATACACGGACAAACAAGCCTGTCTGCGTGCCTGCCTGTGCGTTGCACGCAGACAGGCAATGCACAGGCAGGTTTGTCCATGCCACCCATTTCCTCTGAAAATAGCCCCTCACCTAAAATACACGGACAAACAAGCCTGTCTGCGTGCATGCCTGTGCGTTGCACGCAGACAGGCAACGCACAGGCAGGTTTGACGATGCCACCCAATAAAATGCATATCACCTTGACATAGTTACTAAAATGAGATATACT
>JACRGM010000065.1 GCA_016212345.1 Nitrospinota bacterium | reverse complement strand
TCCACGAATCCATTATGATCTGATTAGCCCTCAATATATCCCAAGGATAGGCCACATCGATCCACTCATCCTCCCAGATAGAGGCAGCAAGTTCACCCTTATTAACAAGATATGCCAATGCCCGCTCCATATTCTTTTCATTCTCTCTTAGGACAGAGAAGAAGGTAGTAGGGAGGATAAACACCCCTGACAGTACATAGTTACATAGTGTACCCATTCTCGGTTTCTCTATTATCTTTGTAATCATCATCTCATCATTAAGATAGACATTCCCAAACATCTTTGATGATGGCGTTAGACAGATCGATGCCACTGGTGCCTTGGCAGAACTAAAGGATTGAATAGTATGGATATATATATTGGAAGATGTTAATATATCACCATAGACAAGTAGGAAATACTCACCAGGATTAAACCTATTTTCAGCCTTAAGTATGGCATCACCAATCCCTACTGACTTTCCTTGATCTATATAGTGGATATTTACACCGAATGTCATCCCATTATCAAAATAGTCTGTGATCTTCTCTTTCCTATGCCCTACCACAATATTTATGTCGTTTACCCCACTCTCCTTTAAGAGGTTAATACTATTTTCCAATATAAACCTTCCACCTATCTTAATCATAGGCTTTGGACGAGTAGCAGTAAATGGGGAGAGATTGGTACCCAAACCCGCCGCCAGAATCAATGCCCTCATCTTTATCTCCTCCTTTAAAGTAATGCCTAAAGTGCCTAAAGTACCTAAAGTGCCTAAAGCTTATTTCTATTCTTGATAATCTCTTCTGCCTTAGCTAATTCTGCCATGGTATTCACCCCCATGATCTCTAATGGATCATCACTAGTCACTCCCCCAATCTGAAGGGACATATCTCCTGCAATCCTGACCACATCTGTGAGGTAGTATTCTCCCTGTATATTTCTTTTATCTATCTTATGGAGGGCATCAAAGAGGAAATCCTTTTTAAAACAATATGTACCAGAATTCACCTCTATGATCCCCTTCTCATGAGGTGTGGAATCCCTTTCCTCAACCACACCCTTTATCAAGTTTCCCTCTCCATGTATAACCCTTCCATAGCCTGTGGGATCATTCATAAATGCTGTAAGGAGTGTAGCTACCGCATCTGTATCACGATGCCTTTTGATTAGTTCATTAATGGTCTCTCTTTTCAACAAAGGTACATCCCCTGATAATACAAGGACATCACCATTAAAATCCTTCATCATCACTTCTGCCTGAAGCACAGCATGTCCTGTCCCCATCTGCTCTCTCTGTTCCGCAAACTCCACCCCTTTATGGGAGAAGATATCTCTGATCCTTTCTCCTTGATATCCAATGATGATGATCACCCTTGAAGAACCAACATTGTTTGCCAGATCTATAACATATTCTAACATCGGTCTTCCACTTATAGGATGGAGTACCTTTGGAATATCTGATCTCATCCTGGTTCCCTTTCCCCCTGCCAGGATTATTGATGTCAATTGATACTTCATATTACTATGATTCACATTCTATAAAAAAGTGTACTTTAGATAATAGCTACTGTCAATTAAAAATATAGATAAAAATATAGATAAAAAGTAAGATTTTTAAATTGACAAATAATAAGGTAACCTTCTATAATTAATTAATTTATTAATTCATATACAAGATATGTAAATTTCCTTCTTCAGATAGTCAATTAACCTTAGAAAAGGAGGAAGAGAGATGTTTAAAAGGTTTACAGAAAGGGCAAGAAGGGTAATTATTTTTGCCAGGGAAGAGGCAGAACGCTATCGTCATGAATATCTTGGAACAGAACATATTCTACAAGGATTACTAAAGGATGGCGGAGGAATTGCTATAGCAGTCTTTCGCAGAGTCGGTGTTGATATTGATCAGGTGAATATAGAGATTGAGAATAATCTGCCAATGAGTTCAAACATCTTGACGATGGGAGAGATACCATTTACCTCTGGTGCAAAGAAGGTATTGGAGTTTGCGGTAGAAGAGGCAAGGGCAATGGGTCATAATTATATTGGCACAGAGCATCTACTCCTTGGTCTTATCAGGGAAAAAGATGGGATTGCTTCAAAGATCCTTAGTAGCTTTGGTATACATATGACTGAGACAAGAAAGTATATTATGGATATCTTGAAGGAATCCTCTTTCCAAACTAAGGAGACAAGCAAAACCCCTATTTTAGATGAGTTTAGTAGAGACCTAACAGCATTGGCAGTTAGAGGGAGACTTGATCCTGTGATCGGGAGGAATAGCGAAATTGAGAGGGTTATCCAGATCATTAGCCGTCGTACCAAGAATAATCCTGTACTGATTGGTGAAGCAGGGGTAGGTAAGACTGCTATTGTTGAAGGGCTGGCAAGAAGGATTGTCGCAAGAGAGGTTCCTGATATGCTTTATGATAGACGGGTGGTTTCCCTTGATATGGGTTCCCTTATAGCAGGGACTAAATACCGTGGACAGTTTGAGGCCAGATTAAAAGGGATAATGAAGGAGATCACAGGTTCAAATTCTGTTATTTTATTTATAGATGAGCTCCATACAGTGGTAGGGGCAGGTGCAGCGGAAGGCTCTGTTGATGCCTCAAATATGTTGAAACCAGCCCTCTCTCGTGGAGAGATTCAATGTGTGGGTGCTACTACATCAGAAGAATATAGGAAGTATATTGAGAAGAATGCGGCATTGGAACGAAGATTTCAGCCAATTATGGTAGATCCCCCAAGCACTGAAGAGACTATCCAGATTCTAAAGGAATTGAAGGATGAATACGAGACCCATCATAAGGTTATCATAAGAGAGGATGCAATTATTGGTGCTGTTAGGCTATCTGATAGGTATATAACTGATAGATTCTTTCCTGATAAGGCTATAGATGTGATAGATGAGACGGCCTCAAGGGTAAGGCTCAGAGAGGTAACATATCCCCCTGAGGTGAGAGAACTTCAAAGGCAGATCGATAGAATTGTAATGGAGAAGAAGGCGAAAATAGAGAGCCAAGAGTTTGAAGAGGCAGTGGAATTGCGAGATAAGGAGGAGGAACTAAGATACCAGGTTGAATTATTAAAGGATGAATGGAAGAGATCCCGCAAGGATATCCCACAGGAGGTTACATATAAAGATGTTGCGTATGTAGTATCAAAGATGAAAGGTATACCACTTTCAAAGATTGAAATGGAGGAATCAGAGAGACTCATGGAGATGGAGGAGAGTTTATCAAAGGTGGTAGTGGGGCAGGAAGATGCTATTAAGATTGTAAGTAAGGCGGTAAGGCGATCACGGGCTGGGATTAAGAATATAAAGAGACCCATTGGGTCTTTCCTATTTTTAGGACCCACTGGGGTGGGAAAGACTGAGCTGGCATATGCTCTATCTGAGTTTCTTTTTGGAGATAGGGGCGATCTGATCCGACTAGATATGTCAGAGTATATGGAGAAGTTTAATGTCTCAAGGTTGACTGGCGCACCACCAGGATATGTAGGGTATGAAGAAGGGGGACAATTGACTGAAAAGGTAAGACGTAAACCATATTCCATTATATTATTTGATGAGATAGAGAAGGCTCATCCTGATATCTATCATATCCTCTTACAGATAATGGATGATGGTAAGCTTACAGATAGTTATGGACGTCTTGTGAATTTCAGGAATACCATCTTGATCATGACCTCTAATCTGAGTGCAAAGACACTGGAGAAGGGGGTCTCGATGGGATTCCAAAATACAGGAGAAGAGTTTTTAAAAAAGATAAAGGAGAATATTATCAAGGGAGATCTGAAACGGACATTCAATCCTGAGTTTTTAAGTAGGATAGATGAGATTGTGATATTTAATCATCTGAAAAAGGAGGGTATAATTAAGATAGTTGACCTTCATTTAGCAGAATTAAATGAGCGATTAGGAGAGGAAGGGCTTTCCCTTAAAGTCACCAAGGAAGTAAGAGAGTGGTTAGCAGAGGAGGGTTATGATCATGCCTTTGGTGCACGCCATCTGAAGAAGACGATTCAAAAGTATATAGAGAATCCATTGGCTGAAAGGATACTCTTGGGAGAGTTTAAAGATGGGAGGGTAATAGAAGTAAGATTAAAAGATAAAGAATTAGTATTTATCGCTAAAAAAAATATGATAGATAGTTATCAGACCGTTTAAAATAGACCATGAAAATAAGATCGGGAGTGACACTTATCATCATATTTTTTTTAGCGATGATCTTTGGATCGCAGGCAAGGGCGGTCAATTATGAAGAAAAGATAGTTAAACTGATACAGGTAAAGGGTAATAAGAGGGTAGATACTTCTACTATCAGATATTATATAAAGACCAATGTGGGAGATAGATATTCCACAACTGGGATAAGGGAAGATATAAAGAGGATTTATCATTTAGGTCATTTCAAGGATATAGAGGTCGATGTAGAAGACTATTATATGGGGGTGAAGGTCACCTTCATTGTTACAGAGATACCATCGATAGGGGAGATAAGTATAACAGGGAATAAGAAGATTGATAAAGATGCTATTGAAGAGAAGGTAAGTGTAAAAAAGGGATCTACTTATAATAAGCAGATGATTCAAGAAAGTATAGAGAAGATCAAACTTCTCTATAAGGAAAAAGGGTATTTCTTCGCTGAGATAGAAGATGTAGTTAAAGAGGCAAAGGAGAATCAGATCGATCTTGAGTTCAAGATCAAAGAGGATAAAAAGGTCAGGATAAGGGATATCAGGTTTAGAGGAAACAAGGCATTTAGCAAAAAGAATCTATTAAGACAGATAGAGACCAAGAAAAAAGGGATATTTTCATGGCTTACCAATTCAGGGATATACAAAAAAGAGGCCTTAAAAACAGATATACTCAGGATAGAATCATTCTACCATGACAATGGATATATCAATGTAAAGGTCTATGAACCAGAGGTAGAGATAGACAAAGAGGAGAGGAAGATATTTATTACTATAAATATAGAGGAGGGAGAACAATACTACACTAGAAGGATTGAGATCACAGGTAGCGATATATATTCGCCAGATGAATTGGGAAAGGAGATGAAGTTAAAGGAGAATGAGGTCTTTAACCGATCCATTCTCAGAGGTGATATATTCCATATATCTGATCTCTTTTCAAGAAAAGGTTATGCCTTTGCAGATATAACACCCCTAACAACCATTGATGAGAAGGAGAAGAAGATAGATATTACAATAGATATAAACAAAGGACGTAAGGTATATGTGGGAAGGATAAATATAACAGGGAATGCCAAGACAAGAGACAGGGTTATTCGACGAGAGTTTAGGTTTCAGGAAGGGGAGCTCTTTGATAGTGAAAAGCTGAGGAGAAGTAGGGAAAGGATCAATAATTTAGGATTCTTTGAGGAGGTGAAGATAGAAACTAGTCGTGGAGTCCAAGAAGATCTTATTGATATAAATACTAAGGTTACAGAGAGACCAACAGGGAGTATAAGTGTAGGTGTTGGATTCAGTTCTATTGAGGAGGTGATGTTTACAGGACAGATAGCACAAGATAATCTATTAGGAAGGGGGCAAAGATTAAGTTTTTCAGCAGAACTTTCATCTATAAGGCAGGATTTCTCATTACATTTTACAGAGCCAAGGGTATTTGATAGAGAATTTAGTGCTGGATTTGATGTCTATAATAGGGAGACAGAATTCTTTAGCTACAAATCCCGTACCCGAGGGGGAGGTATAAGACTAGGAAAGTCATTTGGAGAATATATATGGGGAAAGGTGGGGTACAGCTATGATAAGATTAAGATATCTAATGTCGAGAAAGAGAAAGAGACCGCCTTACTTAAAAATGAAGAGAGAACAACCAGTAGAATCTCACCAACCCTTATAAGGGATACAAGGGATAATTTCCTTAATCCTACTAAAGGAGGACGAGAAGAAGTATCATTAGAATTTGCGGGTGGCCCTCTCGGTGGGGTAAATTTTTACAAGACAAATGGAGAAGTAAGTTGGTATTACCCACTATTATGGAGATTTGTAGGTATGCTCCATGGCAAGATAGGATTTGCTAACGGGTATGGTGATGAACAGCTCCCTATATTTGAAC
>JACRGM010000079.1 GCA_016212345.1 Nitrospinota bacterium | reverse complement strand
CTTATTAATGGCATTCAATGAATCCTGGAGCACCCCAAGTATCCCTCCATCCTCCTTCACAAAACCCTCATGGGTCAGATCGCCCTCACTTATCTTATGTGCGAGTGTAACCCCTTGGTTTATAGGATAAATAATACTATTAGAGAAAAATGAACCTAAGACTATAGCTAATAGGGAGGCAATCACAATCAGGTATAGTATTATCTTATAGGTATTATTGATAGCATCAATTGTAGGAGTGCTGTCCAAACAGATCATCATCAGACCTAAGATATAACCACTATCAGAGATAAGAGTGGTATAGGCTGCACTAAAAGGCTTATCATCAATATTCATCTCACCATAGATAATCCCTTCTCTTCCACTACTAATCCCCTCTCTTCCAGTACCAAATTCCTTTATTATCTTATTATCAATTGATCGGCCCCTTAAAACCTCTGTGTTTGTAGATATTATCTTATCCCCTTTAATCACAGAGACATATGCCCCACTCAATTCCCATAATCTCTTAAGGAAGTCGTTATTTAGATCTATTCTAACCACTACGATTCCTATTACATCATCTTGGTTCTTAATGGGGCCCGCAGCCATGATGCCATATCCAGTAATATCAGATACTAAATCTACTAATACCTCACCCCCTAATGCCTTTTTTACCAAACCTGAATAATTTTTTGGCCGATCCTGATCCTCATTACTATTAATACCCCCTGCCAAGACCACACCACGATCATCAAGGACCTCTATCATATCTACATCAAAGGTTTCATGTATCTCCCCTACCCTTTTAACCAATTGATCCCTTTCCCCTCCCCCAAAGGTTATATAATAAGTGCCTGCCCTGATGGACTCATCACTACCAAGTAGTTTGATATAATTTAGTGATTTTTTCTTGTAGTCCTTAATAATGCTCTGGACAAAATTACTGGTGTTTTTCATCTGTCTCTGCTGTGCCTCGTTTAATCTATGTTGGATGATCTTGGATACAATGTAAGAACTAACCCCCATAAGGGATATCACTAGGGATACCAACATAATCATCAATTTGGTCTTAATATCTAAATTATGCCAAGGGTTAATATGCATCTTTATTTATAAATCTTCTTTGCCCTTTCAATGACCTCATCAGGTATGGTGACCCCTATTAAATCTGCTGTATTTGTATTAAGGGTTAGTATTGATCTCCATGGGGGTATTATAGATCCCTGATTTACCCCTTTATTTGCAATTATCTCCTTTACTAATTCCCCTACCTGGGCCCCAATCTCCTTATAATCAGGGGATAAGGAGAATAATGCACCATATTTGACAAAATCCGGGGAAAAACTGATCATAGGTATCTTATTCTCTATCACAATCTTTAAAAAGGATTTAATATTATCCTCAGTCACCACACTGCTATCAGCTATCAACCACAGGACATCTATCTCTCCAATCATATCTCTTAATCTTTTTTCAGCATTGGTGGAAGAGCTCACCTCACCTTTGATCAGGGTTAACTCCATATTGAGGGCCTTACTATAAGCCTCCTCTACTAGACTCTTATTCTTCTTAGGATCATAGATGACACCGATCTTTTTAAATCTAGTGGAGATAGATCTTAATATCTTGAACTCCTCCTCTGGGGCCACGGTTAAAGAGATAGCAACAGAATTACTGGAAAGCTTAATGGTATCCACATCCTGTATCATACAGAATATAGATGGGATATTGGATATGTTTTCAGTGATTACATAAGCGGCCATTGCCCCTATACCTACAAGGCATTTAGGATTCTCCTCCTTGAATCTCTTTACCATCTGTGAACCCATCTTGATATCACCCATCATATTAAATTCATTAATATCTACACCCTTATAGGTAGATTTTAATCCCATAGAGGCCAGGTCATAAGAGGCCAAAGATTTACTCTTAATGACTACCACATCAGCGGTATAGGCCTTTACCACTAATGCTAAAGAGATTATCACCACAATCCATGCAATAATCCATCTTTTGTATTGAGTCTTATTTGGTCTCATCTTGATGAATCAAAATCTGCCCGTAAACTTAATACCATATACCGTTCCAGGCATCCTCCATCCCTTAACCTCTTCATAATCTATATCAAATAGATTATCTATGGAGAAGAGGACCTGAATATCTTCTATAATCCCCTGATGAAATTCCCATCCCTTTCCTAATGTCAAATCAAATAGGAGAAAGGAGCTGACCTCGGTCTCCTTAAAGGTGAAGGGTTCCATCTCTTTAATCCCTGGGTCTTCCAGGATTATAGATGGACGGGGATCCTCATATCTTCCTCTTATGCGTATCAGATATCCCTTATCATCCTTATAGGTTATTGCCCCCACTACCTTATGATCGGGTGCCATCAGTTGATCAGAGGGTATCATTTGATTAGATTCCATCATTGTTTGATCAGTGCCCATCATTTCATCAGATCCCGTCATTCCATCCCTATCCCCAGTATCCATGTAGGTATAGTTTAGAGAGAGATTAAGGTTTGGAGTGATATCCTGTTTAATTACTACCTCCATCCCATAAATCGTGTGGATATACTCGCAGTTAAGATATTTAAGGCTATTGCCCGTATCCCAGAAGATGGCATCTTCCATATCATATCTAAAACCAGAGATCTGAAACCCTGTCTTTTTATCAAAAAACTCCCCTTTCAGACCCAATTCATACATCACGGTACTCTCTACATCTAGGTCTGGATTCCCATCTTTGATTATACGTCTCTCAGATTCTGTAGGTGATCTGAAGGCCCTTCCCACAGTAATATATCCTCTCAGATTATCTATTAATTCATAAGAGATTGCACCCCGTGGACTTATAAGTGAATCATAATCAGAGTTATAATCGTATCTGATCCCTAACATTAGCATCAATTTATCAATTGGAGTATATTCCTCCTGTAGATAGATGCCCAGATTGTAACTCTTTTTGTCCTCCCAACCAAAGTCCTTTAAACCCGATTCTCCACCTATAAATTTGACTATACCACCATGACAACCCATACATTTTGTTTTATCTACAGTAATCTCACCTTCATAGGAGGAGGCCTTATGTCTCCGTGTCTTATGACAAGTGATACACACCTCTTGGCCCCCATGTCTGGAGGATATCTCCTGTTTGGCATCAATACCTATAATAAGATTATGCCCCTCAAGATTAAAGGAGTTCTTTACCTCCCCACCATACACATCACCTTCCATATGATACTGATAACTATTGGAATCCTCTGTCCTGGTATCAAGATCGCTCCAGTGTGCAGTGGCACTTATCTCATAGGAGGGTAAGACACGGGTAGTGTAATTTAGAGATGCATACATCAAATCAGTGCTAATATCGTCCTTAATGAGGTAACTGGGATAGCCCTTCTGGATATCAGAGAGATTGAAGAATAGAGTCAAACGACCTTTATATCCCATATCATAACCAAATTTAGAAGAGAGGTATATATTATCATCACCAGAGTTTACCGGCTGGGGACCATTATTTGCATCACTCAGGAAGCCTGTAGTACGATATGGTCCTTCTGGTAGATCAGTATCAAGATCCTGTATTCCCTGATTTTTTAAGACCTCCACAGATAAAAAGTAATCAAAAGACCCCTTCTTCTCTCCTGTATTCACTGAATAAAGGTATCTGTGGGTGGTCTCATCAGTATCCACAGTCTTTGTTATCCTATCCAAGACAGAGACCTGAAGGCCTTGGCTCTCCTGACCTGATTTGGTAATAATATTAATAATACCTCCAAAGGCATTTGCCCCATATAGAGAGGATATTGCCCCCTTAACTACCTCTACCTTTTGTATATTTGTTATAGGTAACCAACTTAGATCCATCCCTCCAAAGCCAGGGTTGTAGATAGGATTACCATCTATGAGTATCAATATCTTTTCATTAAAGGTAGAGGAGGTCAATCCACGAATCGCAGGTTGAAACTCTGGTAGTCCACCCGGGGCCTCCATAACAAAGACCCCTGAGAGATATCTTAGAAGTTCTGCTATATTGGTGGCATTCGATTCCCTGATATCTTCTTCAGTAATGATATCTATCATAGCTGGGACCAAAAAGACCCTCTCCTT
>JACRGM010000075.1 GCA_016212345.1 Nitrospinota bacterium | reverse complement strand
CTCTATCTTCTTCATCTATATCTCACCTCCCATCCCATCGAATCCTGAATCGTCAGTCTTTTAAGACTCATAGGATACCTTGTATTATTTAATCATGCAAATAAGAGCTAAGTCAAGTTATTTTCAACATTTTCAATATTAATCACCGATCCACTATTACTGATCCACTATACGATCTTGTAAATAATCACCCCTCTGATGTATAATTATAAATATCTATTTTCCTTTACGATAGATTCTTATATAATAAATTACACTCTGTTATCGGTCCCCCCAATAACCCTGAATACTGGACAGGTTGGAAGATAGTGATTGTTATGAATACAAAAGAGAGGCAATTTGAGAAATTTACTGCAATGGAGTTATATTGTAATAAGTGTCGTGAGGCTATGCCTGTTAGAGAGAAACTCCTTTTGATACTACCAGATGGTAATCTTTATGATTATAATTGTGTACAATGTGGGGAGTCACTGGGGACAAGAAAAGAGACCCGACAGGTCTCTTTAGTAAAAGGATAAAAAGATGGAAGAATTATTAAAGGATATACGTCAATTTAATGAGGAGAGAGATTGGGGGCAATTTCACACCCCCAAAAATCTTGCCATGTCCCTGGCCATTGAAGTGGCTGAGGTGATGGAGCACTTCCAGTGGCTGACCCAGGAAGAGGGTAATAACCTGTCAATTGATAAAAAGAGAGAGATCAGTGAAGAGCTTGGAGATGTTATGATTTACCTGGTGAATCTTGCAGACAAGTTAAATATCGACCTTCTAAAGGCAGCCCAGATGAAGATAGAAAAGAATAGAAGGAGATATCCTATAACAAAGGCCAAGGGTAATTCTAATAAATATCTAGAATTATAGGATTAGAATTTATATAAAGCTGGGTGGCATGGACAAACTTGTTTGTCCGTGCTTTTGTGGAAGGGAAGAGATAATAGATGAGAAAAGGATTTCCAGAAGATCAATATAAGATATTAACATATCTAAATAAGGGATCAAAGGAATATAGCATTAATCAACTAGTTGATACCCTTAAGATTGATCAGGTCTTTATATCAGCATCTGTTCAGACACTGGCAACCATAGGGATAGTAAAGATCAGGGAAGAAGAATACAAGGAATATAAGATCGGGTCTATAGGTGAAATATATGCTAAAGAAGGCTTTCCGGATAGAAAGATTATTAAAGGACTAAATGACATTGGAAGACCCTGCTCAATAAAAGATCTCACAGAGAATTTGTCTTTTCCTCAAGACCTTGCAGGGACATCCCTAAGATATCTTATAGATAAATCTTGGATAGAGATCCAAGGCAAAGGGATATTAAAATTAACAGATGTAGGGAAAATGGCCATAGAAGATGAAAAATTTGTCTCCCCAAATAAGATGGCTGAAGATGAAAAATTTGTCTCCCTTTTGAATCGCTATGAGCGCTTCTTAACAGAGGAGGAGATAAAGGGTCATGGGATAGACCTTGACCTAGCATTAAGACTTTTAGGTAAGAGAAGGGATATTTACATAGAAAAGTGCCGTACTATCAGGTGGGTGAGTTTAACCAGAGAGGGAAAAGAGCTGATGAAATCAGGGATCTCCCTATTAAGGGAAGTTACAGCCTTGACTAAGGAATTACTGATAGATGGTGGATGGAAAGAGGTTCAATTAAAGAGATACGATATCACAATAGATACTGTAAAGGCGCATCCAGGAAAACAGCACCCCTTCCAAAGGATATTACAGAACACAAGAAAGGTCTTCTTGGAAATGGGTTTTACAGAGATCGTCTCTCCTCATGTAGAATCTGCCTTCTGGGACTTTGATGCCCTATTCCAACCTCAGGACCATCCAGCAAGGGAGATGCAAGATACACTCTATGTAAGTCGTCCCAAAGAGGCCCGACTCCCTGATCAATCCCTAGTAAAGGTAATAAAGAGGGTTCATGAAGATGGAGGGGAGACCGGTTCTATTGGATGGCAATATAAATGGGATCAAGAAAAGGCAAAAGGTGTGGTCTTAAGGACACATACTACTGCTGCAACAGTAAGGGCAGTTGCACGGCTCAAAAGGGGACCTGAAAAGGTATTTACTGTAGGAAGGGTCTTTAGGAGAGAGACGGTTGATTATACACATTTACCTGTATTTTATCAGGTAGATGGTATTATTATCGAGAAAAACGCCTCTTTTGCCAATCTACTAGGGATACTATGGGCCTTTTATAAAAAGATGGGATTTAAGACCTTTGAATTCCGTCCTGCCTTTTTCCCCTATACAGAGCCCTCTGTTGAGGTATTTGTCTATCTGGAGAACAAAAAGAGGTGGATTGAGATGGGTGGGGCAGGTATCTTCAGACCTGAGGTCACCCTACCACTCGGCTGTAATGATACGGTTCTGGCCTGGGGACTAGGATTAGAGAGACTTGCAATGTTTAAATATGATCTTGATCATATCAAAAAGATATACCTATCAGATATTAAATGGCTTCAGGAGGTACCCCTATGCCAGTAATTGGTATCCCATATCAGAGATTTGTTCAGCAACTTGGGATTGATATAGGGAAAGAGAGATTGATCGAGTACCTGAAACAGTTAGGCTGTGATGTAGAAGGGTGTACCACCCTTTTACGGTTTTTATGTAATAGATGTAATAGTATTACAGAGATTACAGTGGAAGAGGGTATCCCAGCCTATTGTGATGGATGTGGTTTTGATTTCCGGGAACAAGGAGGGGTAAGGGAGGGGCTTGGATCTATAGATGTCATCAGGATGGAATTGTTGGCAGTACGACCTGATATGTTCGATCCAGGGGGGCTTGCTCGTGCATTAAAGGGATATATGGGGATAGAGACAGGTCTTAAGGAATATCAGCTTTATCCATCAGAGATATCAGTAAGTGTAGATCAGGGATTATCAAATAAAGACTCCTATAGACCATATATTGTATCTGCTGTGATTAAAGGACTCTCACTGGACCAAGAAAAGATAAAGATATTGATGAAGCTTCAGGAGAATCTTCACTGGGCCCTTGGGAGGAATCGAAGGTATGCCTCTATAGGGGTATATGATCTTGATAAGACATCCCCTGATTTCTATTATACATGTCATGACCCAAAGGGGCTTTCATTTACCCCTCTCGGATACAAGGGAGATACACCTATTCCGCTTGATAGGATACTCACAGAGTATCCAAAGGGGAGGGAATTTGCCTTTCTATTAAAGGATATGAAGAGATTCCCTATACTCAAGGATAGAAACTCCTGTGTCCTTTCCATGCCTCCTATTATCAATTCTGAGGAGACAAAGGTAACTAAAGATACAAAGGATATCTTTATTGATGTCACAGGGATAGCGGAACGGGTTATATACAAGACCATTAACATCATGGTATCATCAATCCTTGAGATGGAGACTGATGCCACTCCCTATAAGGTAGATATAATCTATCATGATAGAAGGATTACAACACCAGATTTTACCCCTCAAACAATGAAGTTGTCACCTGAAGGGACAAGGAAGATCATTGGATTTGATGCCAAAGATGATACCATTATGGGGCTTCTAAAAAAGATGCGTCATAATGTGAGACCCACTAGAGAAGGGCTCTTGGTAGATGTCCCATCATACAGGAATGACATCCTTCATGAACGAGATCTAATGGAAGATATAGCCATAGCATATGGCTACCATAATATAACCCCCTCAATAACAGAGACAATGACAGTTGGATGGGAAAGGCCGATAGAGACCTTATTCAACATGGTTCGTGAGGCCATGACTGGGTTAGGATATATGGAGGTGATGACCCTCATGCTCACCAACCCAGAGTCTGCATATGAAAGGCTCAATTTATCACAACAATATCGTGGAGCTCATTTATTTTTCCATATGCCGGGTCTAAAACCTTCGCCTTTAGGCGAATAGCTTTAGCATTCTTATTATTTCATACTATCTATTTTACCATTTCAACGCATAACGGTCAAGGCTAAAAGAAGTGCGATAGCATTTGCTGATTATGTGTTTCCTTTTAGCCTGTTGTTATCTGCCATTGCGGGCAGTTTGTAATTTTCATCAAGCAGTTTCTATAGCTTTAACGACTTGCTTGACTATTTTGGGATGCAATATCTTCCCAGTATGGAATGGGACAACGACCCTTCTGGTCCCTTTGATATAAATTCTATGACTCCCTTTGCTTCTAATCATTTCAAAGCCAGATTTCAGTAACATCGCTTCCGCTTCCTGTGGCGTTAGCCGTGGTAACTTAGGCAACTTGTACCTCTAAGGTGGTAGTCAGAATCTCTTTACTCAAGTATTCTTTTCTCTCGTCTTCTGGCAATGTCTCCAGATAAAGCTCAATAGCCTCCTTTATGTTGGCTATAACTTCCTCTATAGAGTCTCCTTGTGTTTGACAGCCTTCAAGCTCAGGGCAGTATGCATAATATCCATACTCATCTTTCTCGATTACTATACTGACTTTATAGGACATGTTATCGCCTCCCTTCTTTTACCTATGATACCAGATTTAGGAACTAAAATTACCAAAAAAGTAGAAATATTAGAAAATTTGCCCGCAATGAGCAGCTAACGTTCCTGGCACAAACGAAGTTGCGGAGCAATTTATTTCTTTGCCGTTTGTGCTGTGTTAGCGGAAGTATAGAAGACGGCAGGAGTATTCCATCCTTTGAAATGGTTATGAAGTTTCTCAAGGCTTATAGTGTAGATATAGAGAAATTCCTGAGAGAGACAGGATATTTGCCTACTAATGTAGAACCTGAACGTTTAGGAGAGGTAAAACGTGTCCCAGTAATTTCATGGACTCAGGCTGGTAATTGGCGGGAGATATGCAATACCTTTCAGTATGATGATTATGAGGAATATGTAGAAGCTGACGCAAAGTTGAAATGAGCACCTTCTTTATGACTGCGAGTAATATGAAGATGTATTGAACAGCAGCAATAAGAACATAAGGCAGGTTATTAAAAAGAGATGTCTTTAAGGTGATTTCTCCCAAAATGATCTCTACGAGACAAGTTTCAACTCGACTTCTTTCCACAGAGACAATTTCTTGCGATTTTGAGCTTGAAATATTCTCATTTTCTGCCTATAATTTTATTTACAAATCTGACATTCAAAAGCGGTTTCTTATAGCTCCTTCCCAGACAAATTGGCTTACAATTGAATGAAATTCAAAAAAT
>JACRGM010000006.1 GCA_016212345.1 Nitrospinota bacterium | reverse complement strand
TTATCTTTTCAAAAAACCTTTTGGATTATACCTGATTAAATCTTAGATGCGTAAAGCATCTCAAAGAGAGCCATTCCTTTTTCAATGGCCTCTTGGTCATCGGTAATTACCTTCCTTATCCCTGTTAAAATCTCCTCTATCTATGAAAATAGATTTATTGAATAGACTAGAATAATGTATAGATAAATGGAGCTAATGCGGAACCTTGTGTAAAGAAGATCAAGGCACCTAATAGCATTAGAAAGAGGATAATCGGTGTTAACCACCATTTTTTACGTATCTTTAAGAATTCCCAAAATTCCTTAGCAATGATAAACTTGTTCATTTTCTTCATTTTCTTGCTACTCTCCCTTATTCTTAGAATTGTCTTTCATAGTCACTCTGTTTAAACCCTTTCGACTCCTTATACTTCCAATAACTTTCCTGTGATCTATCTATCTTCAAATCAAGAAACTCTTTACCAAATAATCTCGAAATCACACCTATTGAGGTAAATACCAGATAGAACAAGAGACTCAAGATTACCCCTGTCATAAATAGACCCATCATAATGGCTAAACTCATCCATATCTTGTAGATAGGTTTCAATAGAATGGGAAGAACCAAACCAAGAAAGAGAAATAGTATAGAGAGGATAAAGAGATAAGGATAGTAATCCTTATCACGCCACAAAAAGACCCCTCCTAATACCCCCAAAACAATGCCAATCGTTATACCAAACTTCCTAAGCTCCTCTCTTCCACACTTGATATTCTTGATCTCTTCAATAATCAACATATTCCCCTGAAAATAGCCCCTCACCTCTGCCCTCTCCCCAAATTTATCCATGCCACCCACTAATCTAACTCAAATTTTCTAAGCCAATCAATGTCCTTGTCCAGAGGTTTCTGTTCCTTTTTTTCTATTAAAAAGTTACCCATAATCAGGTAATCCATATTGGTCCGCATAAAACAGAGGTAGGAATCCTCTGGGGTGCAAACAATGGGTTCACCCCTCACATTGAAGGATGTATTAATAATCACAGGACATCCGTACTTCTCATCAAACTTTTCTATCATCTTATAATATAAAGGATTATACTCTTTGTCAACAGTCTGAATTCGGGCAGAATAATCGATATGAGTAACTGCAGGAATACTGGAACGGACAACATTCAGTTTATTAATACCAAAGAGTCTGTTTTCTTGCTCTGACATCTCTCGGCGAATCTCCTTTCTCACAGGGGCTACCAAAAGCATATATGGGCTTTCCCTATCTATCTCAAAGAGGTCAGATACCCTCTCTTTTAGCACCGAGGGTGCAAATGGCCGAAAACTCTCACGAAACTTTATCTTCAGATTCATTATCTCCTGCATCTTTGGAGAACGGGCATCTCCGATAATAGACCGGCTCCCCAATGCCCTAGGTCCAAACTCCATCCGTCCTTGAAACCAGCCAATCACCTTTTGATCAGCAATCAAATCAGCAATCCTTTCCGGGGTATCTTCATCACTGACCACGGCATAAGGTATGTTATTTCTCTTTAGATAATCAGCAATATAACCATTCTCAAACCTTGGCCCAAGATAGGATCCCTGCTGAAGATCCTTCTTACCATCTGTAACCCTCCTATTCCCTAAATACTGATACCAGACAAATAAGGCTGCTCCCAATGCACCCCCTGCATCTCCAGCAGCAGGCTGTATCCAAATATCTTCAAAAGGCCCCTCCCGCAAGATCCTCCCATTGCCAACACAATTCAATGCCACACCCCCAGCTAAACAGAGATATCTATGTCCTGTCTCTTTGTGAATATGTCGAGCCATACGTAGCATTACCTCTTCGGTTACCTCTTGGATAGAACGGGCCAAATCCATATGATGTTGGGTAAATCGAGATTCAGACCTTCGGGGTGGGCCGTCAAACAACCTCTCGAATCTCTTGTTAATCATCCTTAAACCAGTACAATAATTGAAATATTTCATATTTATCTTGAAAGAACCATCTTCTTTTAAATCTATCAACTCCGAGAGTATCAAATCCTTGTATCTTGGTTCGCCATAAGGTGCTAACCCCATCAACTTATATTCACCTGAATTGACCTTGAACCCAGTGTAATAGGTAAAGGCAGAATAAAGGAGGCCTAAGGAATGAGGGAAATGAATCTCTGCCAAGATATCTATCTTATTATCTTTACCAATGCCATAGCTTGTTGTCGTCCATTCACCAACCCCATCTATGGTAAGGAAGGCTGATTCCTGGAAAGGTGAGGGGAAGAATGCTGAAGCTGCATGAGACTCGTGATGTTCGGGGAAGATAATCTTACCCTCAAAATCAAGCTCCTTCTGAATAAATTCCTTCATCCAAAGCTTTTGTTTGATCCATAATGGGATGGCCTTTATAAACGACCGAATACCGAGAGGGGCATAGGCTAGATAGGTCTCTAATATTCGTTCAAACTTGAGAAATGGTTTATCGTAAAAGGCAATAAAATCTAAATCCTTTGCCTTTAATCCACTTTCCTGTAAACAGTAATTTATGGCATTCTTTGGAAAAGAGAAATCATGCTTCTTACGGCTAAATCGCTCCTCTTGGGCGGCAGAGACTATCTCGCCATCTTGAACCATACAAGCAGCACTATCATGATAAAATGCAGAAATTCCTAGAATATTCATAAGTAAATAGATTCACTCTCTATGAACCTCTCGGCATCTATAGCTGCCATACAACCTGTCCCCGCTGCTGTAACAGCTTGTCTATATACATGATCCTGAACATCCCCTGCTGCGAATACCCCAGGGACACTAGTTTTCATACCATCTCTGGTAATAATGTAACCCTTATCATCTAGTTCTATCTGACCATTAAACAGTCTTGTATTTGGAGTATGACCAATAGCAATAAAAACGCCGTCACAGCCCTTCTCCGTGATCTCTAATGTCTCGACATTTCTTAGCCTTATACCTGTAACCTTATCCTCTTCTACCCCAAGTATATCTTCTACCACAGAATTCCAGATAAAATCCATCTTTTCATTCTTAAATGCCTTATCCTGAAGGGCCTTTGTAGCCCTTAACCTATCCCTCCTATGTATAACTGTCACCTTTCTGGCAAACTTAGTCAATAATATTGCCTCCTCCAGTGCAGTATCTCCCCCTCCTATTACCATGACCTCCTGCCCTTTGAAGAAGAACCCATCACATGTTGCACAGACAGAGACCCCTTTTCCCATCAATCTCCTCTCTGATTCAAGATTGAGAAGCCTAGCAGATGCACCTACGGCAATTATCAATGCCCTTGCCTCGTATCTATTATTCTCTTCCCCAACAAGGATTACAAAAGGCCTCTTTGAGAGATTCACAGATATCACATCCCCATTTACAAATTCCGTGCCAAGACGCTCTGCCTGCCTCTTCATATCCATCATCAGTTGTGGTCCCATAATACCATCAGGGAAGCCAGGATAATTCTCTACCTGAGTAGTAATAGTAAGCTGACCCCCTGGCTGAGAGCCTTCTACCACTAATGGATTTAAATTAGCCCTGGAGGCATAGATAGCCGCTGTAAGTCCAGCAGGACCAGATCCGATAATAATAATATTCCTTACCATTATTCTTCTCCCCTTGATTCTTCCTCTGAAAATCCCCCCTCAATACCCCACCTCCCCCTTGAGGGGGGAGGCTGGGTGGGGGTGTGATTAAATTTCTCTCCCTCTGAGAAATATTGTATAGTATTTTTTTTAAAATTTAAGTATACTATATTTACATCATATATGCATAATTAAATTTTTTACTTATATTTCAATAAGTTATAAAAATTTCAAGAGATGATTTTAATAGATGAATGATTGATGAATGATTATGTATCTTGACATTATATAACTTTATATTATATTTTATCTTGTAATCCTTTTGTATCTTTTTGTATAATTTAATTGTTAACTTCCAAATAGGTTTTATTATATGGACAAGAATAGAATTCAGATACAGGAAAATTTTGAAAAGTATTGCAGATGGAGTTACTGGGATAAGGCTATTATAGAATTAAAAAAGCTTATAGAGTTAGAGCCTAAGAATTTAAAGCTCAGGCTAAAATTAGGTGATCTATATGTCAAGGAAGGTGCAATTGAGACAGCCATAGATGAATATATATATGTATCAACTGTCTTAGCCAATAACGGTTTTTTGACAAAGGCCATTGCTATTAATAAGACTATTGTAAGCCTTGATCCATCAAAAGAAGGTATATATAAAGAACTCTCTGAACTCTACACCAAATATGGATTAAATGATGAAAAGAGGACCAAGGAACAGATTGAGGATCTCCGTAGGGATCTATCTGAATTCTACTCTAAACATGGATTGGGGATCTCGGTTAAGGATAGATCTCTCCTTCGTATAGATAAGGAGAAAGTACGCTCTTCATTTCCGATATTCTTCAGTTTAACCCCTTCTGAATTTTCCGAGATGATAAAGAAGATGATTCTTCACAAATTTCCTAATGGCTCCATTATTATAAAAGAAGGTGAGTATACCAACTCATTCTATGTCATAAGTTCGGGGAGGGTGAAGGTCGTTATTAATGATACAAATAATCAAGAGATAGTACTAGCTACCTTAAAGGAGGATGACTTTTTTGGAGAGATAGCTTTCCTGACTGGTAGACCCCGTATAGCATCAGTTATGACCGTAGAGGATTCTGAGATATTAGAGCTCAAGAGAACTGATCTTGAAAGATATAGTGACAAGTATCCTATGATTAAGGATATTATAAATCATTACTGTGAGATTCGTTTAAATGAGATAGCGAAGAAGATGAAGGCGGCAGGGATTCAAAGAAGGCTATCTCCCAGATTGTTTATCTCCATGGATGCAAAATTTTCCCTTCCTAATGGAAATGGGAACTATGATCTATCAAAATCGATTCATAGTATTGTTCAGGATATCTCTCTAGATGGGGTAAGGTTAACGACGGATACCCAACAATTACTGAAAGATTCAGACAAGATAAAGGGTTCTAATGCAAAGGTAGAGATAAATCTTCCCTACAACATGGGGATTGTGAATGCCTTAGGGATCGTTCAGTGGTACTCCAAGCCACAGTGGAAATTTGATAAACATTGTGAAATTGGTCTATCCTTCAAAGAGGGTGCTGTCACCAAAGAACAGTTTAATGGTCTTATATCTAATAAATATAATCTCTCCTTTAATAAGCTGGAAGGATTACTAATTGATAAGAGTACCAAAAAGATATTATCCACTCTTATGGAGCGGGATTACTCCAAGGAATACTCGGTTGTCCCTATCTCTTTATCCAATAACAAGGTGATGATCGCAATCTCTAATCCTATATATATGTTGGAGGAGGCCCCTCATCTCCAGGAAGGCCTACCCAATTACAAGCTAACATACTGTATATCTTCAGAAGAGGATATACATCGCATTAAGGATATTATCTATAAAGATGAATACAAAGGTGATGAGATTAAAGGATCTCCATATGTTCAGGACCTCCATGTCAATATTAATGAGTTCTATAGCACCCAGATATCAGAACCTAAAAATGAGATATCAAAGGTTGAGAGATTATTTGAAAATTATATAAAGGCAAGAGATATCTGCAATGAGTCCAATGAGAGGATGGAAGACCATCTCTTTTTTCAATTTGTAGCGGAGAATACAGCACGGATAAGAAAAAAGATAGGGTGTGAATCAGTTAAATATAGTATTATAATAGAAGATAACCATACTAAGGTCTTGGCTATTGTGTAATTTCGATTATCCCGGCCAAGACCGAAGGTTTTGGGGGGTATTCTGTAAAAATTAATCTTTAAAGGGTGATTTTATGTCAGGGACAAGGGTAATTACTGTTACCAGCGGAAAAGGTGGGGTCGGCAAGACCAATATATCTACAAATTTGGCTTATGCATTTACCCAGATAGGGAAAAAGGTCTATATATTTGATGCGGATCTGGGGTTAGCCAATATCAATGTCTTATTAGGAGTTAATCCAGAATATGATCTTCAACATGTAATACTAGGGGATAAGGAATTGAAGGATATTATCATAGATGGGCCTGGAGGGATGAAGATCATACCTGCGAGTTCAGGTGTTCAACAATTAGCAGAACTAAGCGCAGAAGAGAGGGAGAGATTGTTGAGTAAACTAAACTCCCTCAATCTGGAGGGGGAGGCTGATATCCTGTTAATAGATACCTCTGCAGGGATATCATCTAATGTTACCTCCTTTGTCCTGGCCTCAGAAGAGGTAATAATCATTGTTACACCGGAGCCAACATCTCTGACTGATGCCTATGCCATGATTAAGGTAATAGTCTCCAAGAATTTCAAAGGGGATATTAAGATATTATTAAATCAGGTCTCTACTGAAGCTGAATCGAAGAAGATATTTCAGAAGCTTGCACATACGGTCAAGAAGTTCTTGAAGATCGATATAGAATCTCTTGGTTATATCCTCATTGATAAGAATATGACTGAGGCGGTTAAACAACAGAGGTTGTTTCTTTCTCTCTATCCATCTTCTCCTGCCAGCAGGTGTATTACAAACCTAGCAAATCATATCTGTAATCTCCCGATCCCATCATATTATGTACAAGAAGGGGTTAGTGGATTCTGGAAAAGGGCATTTAATCTGATGAAAAAGGCTGTTATAAGCCCCCAAAAGAAGGAGGGTGTTATTCCAGAGGTTAAGGTTAAGGAGGTTGAAGAGGCCGATCAGCTACCTCCCCCCTCAATCTCAATCTCTAAAAGATTTGAAAAGTTTAAAGGTTTTATCATTAATGAGTTGCAAAAGACAAGTTATTCTCATGAGGACTTAAAAGAACTATCATTATATCTATCAAACTGTGCAGGTCTGAAGAATATAGAGAGTGTTGCAAAAGAGGATATTATTGAGCCCATACAGGAGATGCAGAATCTGATAAAGAGACTCGAAAAGTTATCCAAGGAAGAGAGTAATGTGGTTGAGAGTCTCCTAAAGATAAAAGAAAATGGTACCATTTTAAAAGGGACAATGAATGTATCCCCATCAGATTCATCCCGATATGTTGAGAAACTCGATTTCGAGGAATTTATAAAAGATAAACACCTTGTTGCAGTCTGAGCCCTTTATCGTTTATCTATAAACAGTTACTCCACCTGATATTTCAGTTGGAGATCATGCAATCTTTGTAGGTAGTCTCCTTTCTTGATGAGGTTATTGGCGGTCTCCATCTCATCTATTAAAGAGGTTATGGGATGACTTATATCTATTCCATGTCTATTCAAATTCTGATTGTTTGCCTTATCCAGGATCAGAATTGAGTAATATTTGATCAATGTTCGCATGGAGGATCTCTGCCTCAAAAGATAGGACTCCCCTCCCAATGTGTTTAAGAAAAAACCAGCATATTCGTAAAGATCCTTTAGAGGTAAATTTATATCTAATCTCTCTCCCTCGCATCCCTTATCAACATCTATCCATTGATAGAATAGGTCTAGGGTAGACTCAATAATATCACCTTCTTTGGATAATATCTCTTGTAATAATACTATGTTTTGTTTACCAATGACCCTATAAAAATGAACCATATTCTTCAAGAGGATATACGAACTCTCGATTTCACCAGAAACTACTGGCGGATTTTCAAATAACATCTTGAGGAGTTTTTTTAGATGTCCGTGAACCCCTTCAGTCAGATTATAAGAAGTAATATAATCCTGTTTATCCAGATACTGAAAAAAGGCGAGAATCCTTTTCTCCAAGTCTTCACAAGGGTTCTCTTTTGTTTCGATCTGAGAAGGATGCCTCCATCCCTCACCAAACACCTTTGATAACCTCTCTTCAGGGACAGACACTCTTTGTGCCTCTATCTCCTTCTTAATGGTATCAATTTTTTCCTCTAATCCCTTAATCCTTTCCTCCCAGAGATTTTTTTCCCTTTTTGTGGCATTTGGAGAGAATCTTTCGATGATCTGATCCCAGTCGATGAAGAAAAAGCCGATGAGACCCAAGATAATCAAGAATAGAAAGAAAAGGTAGATCTTTACACTTCCATTCATAAATCTTCAGATAGTAAAATAGTTGTAATTTATATTAATTGTATATATTATAGCATATATAGAAATCAAAAGCAATATAGATTTCCAGATAACAGAGGGCTTAAAGGATGTGTTTAGGTATACCTGTTCAATTAATCGGCAAAGATGGAGATATAGGGATATGTGAAATAGCGAAGGTCAAGAGAAGGATAAATCTACAACTTATAGAAGAGGCAGAGATAGGAGACTATCTTATTCTCCATGCTGGTTTTGCAATTCAAAGGTTGGATGAGAAGGAGGCCTCTGAGATATTGAGGCTTTTATATATGGAGGATATGGGGGATTAGGGAATGTAAAAATCAAAAATAAAAATGCAAAATGACAAATCAAAATTCAAAGATGAGTTTAAGAGGCGAAATTATAGCTTTGCTCTTGAAATTATTAAGTTTATTTTTGAAAGGCCAAAGATAGATTTTTACATTTTTATATGTCATTTTGATTTTTAATCTTTAATCTTTGATTTTTAGGGTTAGTTCAACTTTAACACGAAAGTTGAGTATCTTAGAAGTCCTGTCCTGAGTTTGCCGAACTATAGGGGGGG
>JACRGM010000063.1 GCA_016212345.1 Nitrospinota bacterium | reverse complement strand
TGATCTTTACAGATTCACCTGATAGCTCTTCGGTCTTGATTGGTGTCCTGAAGTACTGAAGAATAGGGTTCAAGGGTTCAATCCTTGAACCCTTGAACCCTTGAACCTTCTTTTTTCTCCTTCCATAATACAGAAAAAATAGAGATATTTTTTCTCGTTCCCAAGCTCCTGCTTGGGAACGGTGATGTCACAAAAGCTCCTGCTTTGATTGCCTCAGAGTTTCTTAGTGAAAAAAATAGAGATATTTTTATCAGGATATGTTATAGTATTAAAGATTTATGGCCCCATCGTCTAGTGGTCTAGGACACCAGCCTCTCACGTTGGAGACACGGGTTCGACTCCCGTTGGGGCTATTGAGATTTTAATTCTCAAATAGCCCTGTAAGGGCGAAAGAATCCTGGCCAGAGGCGTAAGCCTCTGGTTATTTTCAGAGGAAAGGGGGTATATCTTAATGGATTGGGGATTAAAGAATCGTGTAGCACGAATTATCAGACCAGATACGGGTCATACTGTGATGCTGGCAGTAGATCATGGGTATTTTCTGGGGCCAACTAGTGGCTTAGAGGTCCCCCGTAAGACAATTGAGCCACTTCTTCCATATGCGGATTCCTTGATGCTCACTCGTGGGATATTACGGACATCAGTAGATGGGAATACATCTACCCCTATTGTCCTTAGGGTCTCTGGCGGAACCAGTATTCTTGGCACACTATCTAATGAGGGGATTACTACTACTATAAAGGAGGCAATACGTCTCAATGTAGCAGGGGTAGCCTTATCTATATTTGTAGGTTCTGAACATGAGAAGGAGACACTATTAGGGTTATCAGACCTGATTAATGAGGCTGAAGAATATGGCATCCCTGTCTTAGCAGTTACCGCTGTAGGTAAAGATATGGCACGAGATGCCCGCTATCTTGGGTTATGCTGTCGTATAGCTGCTGAACTTGGAGCACATATTGTAAAAACCTACTATTGTGAAGGATTTGAAGAGGTAGTGAGGGGTTGCCCTGTTCCGATAGTGATAGCAGGTGGAAAAAAGATAGAAGAGGGCGATGCCCTACAACTTGCATACGATGCTATTCAAAGTGGTGCTATAGGTGTAGATATGGGAAGAAATATCTTCCAATCTGAACACCCTGTGGCGATGATCAGGGCAGTGCGTGCTATCGTACATAAAAATGTATCTGTTAATGAGGCCTTTGAGATCTTCAATAGCCTAAAAAATGAGAAATAAGGTTCATGGGGTGGCATGGACAAACTTGTTTGTCCGTGCCTTTGTGAGGGTGAAAAGCTATTTTCAGGGGAAGAGGTTGAAGATAGATAATGCGTGTAGCAATGTATTATAATAACAATGATATAAGGATAAAGGATATCCCAATACCACAAATCGGTTATGGTGAGATATTGGTAAAGATAATGGCTAGTGGTATATGTGGAAGTGATGTAATGGAGTGGTATCGTATTGATAAGGCTCCCCTTATCCTAGGCCATGAAATCGCTGGAGAGATTATTAGTGTAGGAGAAGGGGTGGATCGCTACAAAGAGGGGGATCGGATCAGTGCTTCACATCATGTCCCTTGCAATACATGCCATTATTGTCTAAGTGATCATCATACAGTTTGTGATACCCTTCGCAGGACAAATTTTGATCCAGGCGGTTTTGCTGAATATCTCCGTCTCCCAGCCATTAATGTGGATAGTGGTGTATATCTTCTACCAGATGAGGTATCCTTTGAAGAGGCTACATTTATCGAGCCTCTAGCCTGTGTACTCCGTGGCCAAAGACGATCGAATCTACAGCCTGGACAATGTATCCTTGTCCTTGGCAGTGGCATAGCAGGTCTCCTCCATATACAGATGGCGTCTATATTAGGTGCAGGTTGTGTGGTGGCAACAGATCTTGTTGATTATCGGTTGAATGCGGCACAGAGATTTGGAGCTGATATTGTAATACACGGCCAAAATGATGTGCCAGAGCGTCTACGCGAGGTCAATAGTGGGAGGTTAGCAGACTTGGTAATAATATGTACTACTGCTAAAAAGGCTGTAGAGCAGGGATTGAAATCAGTTGATCGTGGAGGAACTATCCTTTTCTTCTCTCCAACAGATAAGGGTGTTACCATCCCCCTTTCGATAAATGATCTCTTTTTTCGTAACGATATAACCCTTACTAGCTCTTATGCAGGGAGTCCGGCCGACCATATAGTAGCATTAAAGATGATCCGTAACCGCAAGATACATGTAAAAGAGATGATTACACACCGATTGAGCCTAGATGAAATAGGTCTTGGTTTTCAACTTGTTGCTGAGGCCAAGGAATCTATTAAGGTGATTATTGAACCGCACTCCCTACTCCCTCCACTGTAGCCGTTCTTTCAGATAGGTATATCTCTTCTGAATATTGTCATTCTTCAAAGCAATAGCCAGTGCCTTCTTTGTCCCTACCAGAACAGCCAGTTTCTTTGCCCTAGTAACCGCTGTATATAAGAGATTCCTCTGAAGAAGTATATAGTGTTGTGTTAAGATAGGCATGATAACAGCCGGATATTCACTACCCTGAGATTTGTGAACTGATACAGCGTATGCAAGAATAAGCTCATCTAGTTCGTTTGATTCGTATACTAGTCTACCAGTATCGAATTCAATAATCACTTTGTGATCTTCAGGATTGATATCCACTATCTTCCCTATATCGCCGTTATATATATCCTTGCTATAATTATTCTTTATCTGCATCACCCTATCATTGATCCTGAAGATTCTACCCCCTCTAACTATCTCTATACCTGTAGGATTCAAGACCTTTTGAAGCTCTATATTAAGATTCTCTGTTCCAACTACCCCCTTATGCATGGGGGTAGTGACCCGGATATCATCCTTACCTATTGTTTTGAATCGATTCGGAATCCTTCTCGTACAAAGATCCTTTATTATCTCAACTACCTTTTCAGGTACTTCCTCATCAATAAAATAGAAATCTGATAGCTTATCCTTGTCTCTATCTTGTAAATAGGGAAATTCTCCCTGATTTATTCTGTGGGCATTGACCACAATCATGCTCTTCTTTGCCTGTCTAAATATCTCTGTCAATTCTATTACCTCTACAACCCCAGAATTTATTATATCTCTCAGTACATTACCAGCACCTACAGAGGGGAGCTGATTGACATCACCGATAAGGATAAGCACAGCATTTAATGGAATGGCCTTCAGGAGATAATACATCAGGGTATTGTCTATCATTGATGCCTCATCTATGATAATCACATCACCATTTAAAGGCCTTTCCCTGTCTCGTTGAAATCTGTTTGTCCTAGGGCTATATTCCAATAATCTATGTATTGTCTTGGCCTCTCTCCCTGTTGCCTCTGATAGCCTCTTCGCAGCCCTCCCTGTAGGGGCAGATAAAAGTATCTTAATCTCCTCCTGTTTGTATATCTTGATTATAGAATTGACTATAGTAGTTTTTCCTGTACCAGGTCCACCTGTTATCACTAACACCTTATTCCTCGTGGCGGAGATAACCCCCCTCTTCTGATCCTCTGAGAGTCTTATGTCGAGTATCCCCTCAAGCCACTTGATCGCCCTTCCTGAATCAATAGGCCTAAACCCTCTATCTACCTCTTTTATCTCCTTCAACATCTTGGCTATTCCGACCTCTGCTACATGAAATGGCTTCAGATAGATTAACTTTTTATTCTCCTTAAACTCCTCTATATTTTCATTGATATCCTCTATGATAATACGCCCCTCTTTAAAGGCCTTTGCTATCCCCTCTATAACAATATCCCTCTCAACATTTAGGATCTTTTGTGATTCCTCTATCAACCCTTCGTATGGGTAACATACATGTCCATTATCTGCTAATCCTTCGAGAACAAATATAATACCAGCCTCAACCCTTATTAGGGAATGTGGCTCTATTCCAAGATTCTGCGCAATACGATCAGCTATCTTAAAACCTATACCTGATATATCAGATGCAAGACGATAGGGATTCTCCTTTACAATAGAGATTGAACTATCACCGTATCTCTTATATATCTTCGAGGAGTAACCCGGGGTAATACCATTCCCTTGCAAGAAGATCATAACTTCCCGAATCCCTTTCTGAACACCCCATGCCTTCTTGATAGACTCTATCCTCTTCTCCCCTATACCTTCAACCTCATCAAGCCTCTCTGTCTCATTATCAATAATGTTTATGGTATCAAGTCCGAATCTCTTAACCAATCGACTAGCCATTACAGGTCCTATACCCTCTATAAGACCTGAAGCAAGATATTTCTCTATACCGTTTAAGGTAGAAGGTACTACAGAGATATAGCTATCTATCTTGAACTGTTCTCCAAATTTTTTATGGTGAACCCACTCCCCTGTAAGCCTAAGGGTCTCACCTGGGTTTACATACATAAGGACACCAATCACTGTAGCCAGTTCTTTTCGTCCCTCAATATGCATCTTTCCAATCGTAAAGTGGTTCTCTTCGTTGGCATAGACAATCCGTTCCATCTCACCCTGAATAGTTGTCACCATACATTAATTCCTCAAGTTATAGACTTCACATGGGGCATAAAAGACCTTGCCCAGCCCTTCCTCTCTGATAAATTTTTCTAACTCATACTCAATATTTTAGAAGCTGTCCCCTTCTTTGATATTCAAAATAGGCCAGATCACCTGCGACACGTAAGACATAAAGTTCATACTCCGCTGTCTGATCTGGGTCGGCTGTATACAACAGCTCCCCTTTTATTACCTCGAGGGCAAGAAATGGCGAGATCTCCGAAAGGACAACCAAATCCACACTGCAAACCTCAAGGAGGTCTTCCATATCTATCGTCAATCTAATCCTTTCTTTGGGATTTAAGACATAATACTTAGCAGGCAATACACCCACATCAACATCCACACCTTTTCTATCACTCATCCTACTACTTCCATGGACATATTGGAAAACCTCTTTTGCCTGACTCCCAAAAACATAAAGACTATCAATTTGATAATGTTGGCAAAGGGTCTGAATATGTTCTAATATTTTTGATTTCATATCTATCCTAAAACCTAAAAACATCAGATATAGATTTCCATATAACAAATTACACGGCGTTATCAGTCGAAATCCTCGACGGTGTACCGCTCAGTACGCCTTACTC
>JACRGM010000070.1 GCA_016212345.1 Nitrospinota bacterium | reverse complement strand
ATTAGCGAGCCTCTTGATATACATAGGATTGTCAAAGGTTCAGACAAGGAAGAGATGGTGGCATCTATACTTAAAAGGGTTGGTCTAAAGAGAGAGGATGTGCGTCGTTATCCCTATCAGCTCAGTGGAGGAGAGAGACAGAGGGTAGGGATTGCCAGGGCCATTATCTTGAGTCCTGACCTAATTGTAGGGGATGAACCTGTCTCTTCACTTGATGCCTCTATACAGGCTCAAGTGATTAACCTCCTTGAGGAACTACAAGAGGAATTTCGTCTTTCCTATCTTATCATCTCCCATGATCTAAGTCTGATTGAGCATATGAGTAATCGTGTAGCAGTAATGTACCTTGGAAGATTTGTAGAGATAGCAGATAGCAAGGAGCTATATCCCTTCCCACAGCATCCCTATACAGAGGCACTCCTATCTGCTATACCTTTTCCAGATCCAACAATAAGGAGGGAAAAGATCATACTTGAAGGGGAGCCACCAAGTCCTATGAGTCCACCTTCTGGATGCTACTTTCATACCCGCTGTCCATATAGATTTGATGATTGTAAAATAATAGAACCTATACTTAAAGAGGTAAATAGAGGTCATTTTGTTGCCTGTCATCTTAGATATAGATTTTCAGATAATAAATTACACAAGGATAGAGGGAGAAATCCGAGTAAGGCGTACTAAGCGGTACGCCGTCGAGGATTTCGACTGATAACGCCGTGTAATTTGTTATATGGAAATCTATGAGCACTCAGCAGTAGAGGACCTCTCTACATGATAGTACCTGTTGAGGTCTACTACCACTTCGGTATATAGTTACCCCCTTGCATCCTTCACGGTAGGCAAGGATGAATATCTTCTCTATATCCTCTCTAGTTGCATTGGCAGGGAAGTTAACAGTCTTAGATACTGCATTATCTGTATATCTCTGAAAGGATGCCTGCACCTTTATGTGCCACTCAGGGGCAATATCAAAGGTGGTCTTAAATAACCTCCTAATCCCTTCTGGTATCCCTTTTATCCCCTGAATTGACTCAATACCAGTCAGTTTCTCAATCTCTATATTATGAGATTTGGCAATCTCTCTAAAAAGCGGGTTTACCTCTATAAATTCTGTATTATCAAGGATATTCCGAGTAAAGCTCAGGGCATATATAGGTTCAATACCACTCGAACATCCTGCAATGATGCTGAGTGTACCTGTAGGTGCTATAGTTGTACTTGTGGCATTTCTCAACCTCATACTACCTGGCCTATCATATATACTCCCCTTAAAATTCGGGAATACCCCCCTCTCCTCAGCAAGCTCTGCGGATCTCTCTCTTGCCTTCTCTCTTATAAAGCGCATAATCTCCCCCCCTATCTCTACAGCCCCTGTTGAATCATACGGTATCCCTAATCTTATAAGGAGATCGGCAAAGCCCATTACCCCAAGACCTATCTTTCTATTTCCCCTTGTTATCTCACTAATCTGAGGCAATGGATATCTATTTACATCTATTATATTGTCCAAGAATTTTACCCCTATCCTTACTGTATCTTTGAGTCTATCATAATCTATCTCATACTTATTGGCAGTGTGAGTGTCAGTGTCAGTGTCAGTACTCACGCTATCACTTACCATATCACTCACACTGATACTCTTTATCATCCGTGAGAGATTGATCGAACCTAGATTGCAGGCCTCATAAGGGAGAAGGGGTTGCTCACCACAGGGATTAGTCCCCTCTATCTCCCCTAATTGAGGGGTTGGATTATCCTGATTGATCCTATCCATGAATAATATCCCTGGCTCTCCATTATCCCATGCAGATTCCACTATAAGCTGAAAGATATCCCTCGCCTTTAGCCTCCTCATCACCCTCCTATTACGGGGGTTTATCAGGTCATATTCTTTATCATCCTCTACCGCCTCCATGAATCTAGTAGTGATCCCTACAGAGAGGTTGAAATTGGTCAGCTTATCCCTATCCTTTTTGGCAGAGATAAACTCTATTATATCAGGATGGTCAATCCTTAATATCCCCATATTCGCCCCGCGCCTTGTCCCACCTTGTTTGATCACCTCTGTGGTTGTATTGAATACCTTCATAAAGGATAATGGCCCACTGGCAGCACCACCTGTAGTCATGACAGGGTCATCCTTTGGTCTTAGTTTGCTAAAGGAGAAACCTGTCCCTCCACCACTCTGATGGATAAGGGCAGTACTCTTCACAGATTCAAATATCGATTCAAGTGAGTCTTCAATAGGAAGAACAAAACAGGCGGCAAGCTGTTGAAGTTCCCTTCCTGCATTCATCAGGGTAGGGGAGTTGGGAAGAAACTCCAATCTTGCCATTACCTGATAGAACCCCTCTTCTGTATCCTTTATATTAATAGTAGGATTATAGAGCAGATCAGCAGAGGCAACATTGCGAGCTACCCTCCTGAACATCTCTTCAGGGGTCTCCACTACCCTCCCATCTTCATCCTTTTTTAGATACCTCCTTTTAAGGACAGTGATAGCATTTTCAGTAAGTTTAGGTCTCAATTATCTTCTTAAACTCCTCTGTCAGTATGGGGACGATCCCGAAGAGGTCACCGACGAGACCATAGTCAGCCACCTTAAATATATTCGCCTCAGGGTCCTTATTTATGGCAACAATATACTTAGAAGAGGACATACCAGCTAGGTGCTGTATTGCGCCTGAGATACCACATGCAATATATAGATCTGGGCCTACTGTCTTTCCTGTCTGTCCTATCTGTAATTGATGATCCTTCCAGCCCGCATCTACTGCTGCCCTAGATGCCCCTACAGCTCCACCCACCACATCCGCGAGTTCCTCCAATATCTTAAAGTTCTCAGCACCTTTCATCCCACGGCCTCCAGAGACAATAATCCTTGCCTCTGTAAGATCAACCCTATGACTGGCACCCTTTATTACCTCCTTAATAGTGGTCCTTATATCACTCGGATTTATAGTGGTCTTTATCTTTATCACATCTCCCTTTTGTCCTAGTTCAGGACTTCTTATCTCCATCACATTAGGTCTTATGGTAGTTATCTGAGGTCTTGATTCAGGCCAGATGACCTTTGTGATCGCCTTAGCACCATAGACAGGTCTTATAGCCTCCAGCCTGGCCTGATCATCTATATCAAGTCCTATACAATCTGTAGCCAGACCGGTCTTTAACCTCGCTGATAGCCTCGGTGTAAGATCCTTCCCTTCAGATGTAGCCCCCATGAGGACTATTGATGGCTGATTCTCATTAATAAGAGTAAATAGTGGTGTAACATATCCATCTGGGGTGTATTCCTTAAGGGATGGATCATCAATAAGGTATACCTTATCTGCACCGTAGTGAAACATCTCATCAGCGAGACCCTCAATCCCAGATCCAAGGATGATCACCCCCATCTCCTCATCCAGTTTATCTGCCAATCTCTTTCCTGTGCTTACTGCTTCAAGGGTTACTCTTCTGATACTCCCATCCCTTTGCTCTGCTATTACCCAGACACCCTTTGCCATCTTTTCTCCTGAAAATCCCCCCTCACCCTTGCCCTCTCCCCTTTGGGGAGAGGGGAGGTAGTTCAAAGCAGGCACATAGGCCTGCCCCTACTTGCCAACTGGTCTAAATATGGGTAGATTGAGTATCCATTCTATCTCAAAGAGTTCCCCAATAGTCCCAAGCCCAAGGATTATTACATATACTGTAAGGATTATCAAAAGTATCTCTTTCTTATATCTACTGAAAAAGGCCTTCAACATATCCTCTTCGACCAAGGCTCAGATCACATTCTCTTCTGGGATGATCCTATCCTTGTCCTCAAATCTATTAATACTAAGAGGAGAGATATCTATCGTTGATGCCTCTCCATCTATTATCAGTTCAGAGATAAGTTTCCCTACAATAGGTGAATGCATGAATCCATGACCACTGAATCCAACAGCACATACAAACCCTTCCACATGGGGGACTTTGCCGAGTATAGGATTAAAATCCAGCGTAATACTGTATAACCCTGCCCATCCCTTCTTTATCCTTGCATCCTTAATGCCAGGGATACGATGGATCCCCTTTTCTACAAGGCTCTCCAGCACCCCCCAATCAACATTTGTATCAAAACCACTTGACTCTTTTTTTTCTCCTCCTCCCATCAGGAGTCCTCCACTCTCCTTTCGGCAATAGAACTTGGTATGGAAATCTATAATCATGGGCATGGAATCAGGGATAAAATCGAGTGGTTCTGTTACGAATATCTGCCTCTTGAAGGGGGTGATTGGGAGATCAATACCTACCATCTTTCCTATAATAGCAGAATAGGGACCACCAGCATTGATTACTGTATGAGTCTCAATATCCCCTCTCCGTGTCCTTACCTTGCATACCCTTCCATTCTCTACCTCTATCCCTTCAACCTCTGTCTTAAGATATATCTTTACACCAAGCCTCTTTGCCTCCCTAGCAAACCCTTGAAGGACCCCATCTATATCAGCATATCCATCACTCCTACAGAAGGTTACACCTAATATATCCTCTGTATTAATAAAGGGTATCATAGCCCTCATCTCATCTGGTGAGAGGATATCAACCTCTAATCCGAGATCCCTTTGTAATTCTACATTTTTCTTAAAGGATTTCATCTCCTCTTCTGTAGATAAAAGGAAGAGATAACCGTTTTGATAAAATACCTCCTCACACCCCATCTCATCGGCAAAGCGTTCAAATATCTTTACACTCTCCATAGAGAGCCTTATATTTATCTCTGTGGAGAACTGTTGCCTGATTCCACCCGCACCTTTACTTGTAGATCCAGCCCCTATCAGATCCTCCTTTTCCAAAACTACAACATTGCTACACCCACTCTTTGCAAGGTGATAAGCAATACTTATCCCTATAATCCCTCCACCTATAATAACTACATCTGATACCTTGATCACTATATAACCTTTGCCTCCTCCCTCAGGAGTCTAACCAACTCTTTAACACCCTCTTGTGGTTCACCTTTGATGATCCTTCCACCTTTTCTCTGAGGGGGAAGGGAGAGGGCTATCACCTTGGTCTTAGATCCTTGCAAACCGATCTCTTTATGACTTAAACCTAGCGCATCACTATTTACCTTACGGATCTCCTTCTTCTTGGCAGACATGATCCCCTTAAGTGAAGGGAGACGGGGTTCATTTAATCCCTTTTGACAGGTTAAAAGGGCAGGAAGTGTTGTCTCGATAACCTCTGTGCCATATTCCACCTCTCGGTGAATTATTACCTTTTTGTTGTCATCATATAGATCGAGCCTTGTAATCACAGAGACATGGGGAATATTGAGCATCTCTGCTATAGATGGGCCTACCTGTGCAGCATCGTCATCTACACCCTGTTTGCCGCAGAGTATCAGGTCGTATCCTATATCTCTTAATCCCTTTGCCAGAATCAGGGATGTTGCATAACTATCCGATCCCTCAAACCGATCATCAATAAGATGTATAGCCTTATCAGCACCCATTGCAAGGCAGGTCTTTATTGCCTCCTTTGTCCTATCTGGACCCATTGACAAGATTGTGATCTCACTATCGCCTATCCTTTCCTTTATCCTCAGGGCCTCTTCTACGGCATATTCATCGTAGGGATTAACTACATACTGAACACCCTCTGTCTCAATACTACTAGATCCTTGTTTTATCTTTATCCTTGTGGCAGTATCTGGAACCTGTTTTATACAAACCACTATCTTCATATAAAATAAAACTCCCAGTACCACAAGCACCAAATCTATCCCAAATCCTAAAATCCTAAATCGGATTTTGGGTCTATGGTTGAACAATCCTATGTTTAATACCCTGACGCCCCATCTTTTTAGAGAT
>JACRGM010000069.1 GCA_016212345.1 Nitrospinota bacterium | reverse complement strand
TTTTTCTCTATACTGCTGGTATTTTCTACACCCACATGGAGTTCAATAAAGGGATATTCCTTTTTAAATCTAGCCAGGAGATTAGGTAAGAGACAGATTGCTATGGTAGTACTTACACCAATATGAAGATGTCCCCTTTGAAGACCTTTCATATCCTCGATTGCCTGTTTAGTTTCTGAGATGACCCTGAATATCTTATTTGTATACTCTTCCATGATATTTCCAGCCTCACTGAGGTAGATCTTTTTCCCAATCTGATCAAAGAGATTAATCCCTAACTCGGTCTCTAACTCTTTGATCTGGATAGATACAGCGGGCTGACTTAGATATAGTTCCTCGCCTGCCCTTGTAAAGTTTTTATGTTTTGCTACTACCTGAAATATCTTTAATTGATGAAGATTCATGATCTAAAGATGTTAAATTTAATAATATTTGACTTATAACATCTTTAGGATAATAATACAATAAGAATTTAAGAGTCAGCCTATAGAGATAACAGATTGTATATGAATCCGATAGAAGAGATTTGCAAAAGATATAATGTAGCCCTATGTTACATCTTTGGTTCTCAAAAGGAAGTGGGTAAGGCCCTTTTAGAAGGTGAGCATATGGAGATATTTGATACCGAGTCAGATATTGATTTTGGGGTCTTATTTATAAGACCTCCTCAGGATATACTTGAAACCTATGCATCATTGAGCCTTGACCTTCAGGGGCTTGTATCTCCTTTTAAAGGAGATCTCCTCTTTCTGCATGAGGTTGACCATCTGATTCAGCTTGAGGCAATAAAAGGTATTAACATCTATTCAGTAAATGAAAGATTCAGAGATGAATATGAAGAGAAGGTCATGATGTTGGCGTCAGATGAGATAGAGATCTTCAAACTTAATGAAAGGGATCTATTTGAGGCTATAGAAGATGGTTATTTCGAATTTGAATATAAAGCTGATAGAGGATAGACTTGGCTTTATAAACAAGGCTATAGTCAAGTTTAAAAAGTTGTCAAGATTAACAGAAGAGGATTTTCTTATAGATGATATACCATCTGTGGCTGAAAGTTATATAAGACGTTCATTAGAGGCGATGTTTGATATTGGAAGACATATTATTGCAAAGATAGCCGGGAAGGGTATTGTCGAATATAAAGAGATAGCAAAGGCCCTAGGTAATAGGGGAATAATTACAGATAGAGTTGCAGAAAGGCTCGGGTTAATGGCAGGTTACAGAAATCGACTTGTCCATTTTTATCATGAGGTTAGCGATAAAGAGCTTTATTTGATCTTGAAGAATAACCTTGGAGATATGGAGGATTTTGTTAAAGAGATTAAAGACTTTATTGAAGAATATAGAGAACATCCCTCCTAAGAAAACCTAATCGGGGGGCTTGGATTAGATTTATCTATAGATTTCCATATAACAAATTACACGGCGTTATCAGTCGAAATCCTCGACGGCGTACCGCTCAGTACGCCTTACTCGGATTTCTCCCTCTAGCCTTGTGTAATTTGTTATATGGAAATCTACACAAGGTGACAGCGAACCATATGGCCATGAAATATCTCTCTTAGTACCGGCCATTCAATTCTACATTTCTCTTCAGCAACTGGACATCTAGTATGGAAACGACATCCTGGGGGAGGATCAATTGACGAGGGGAGATCTCCCTTTAGGAGTATCCCCTTCCTTCTTTTTCTTGGGTCAGGGACAGGATTGGCAGATAGTAAGGCAATAGTATAAGGATGTAGAGGATTAGAATAGAATTCTTTAGTATCCGCAATCTCGCTGATCTCTCCCATATACATAGTGGCTATCCTATCTGATACATGTTCGACTACTGAGAGATCGTGGGTTATAAAGAGATATGAAAGTTGAAACTCTCTTTTTAGTTTTGTTAAAAGATTTAATATCTGAGCCTGTATAGAGACATCTAGAGCTGATACTGGCTCATCGCAGATAATAAGTTTTGGATTAAGTGATAATGCCCTTGCAATAGCTATTCGCTGTCGTTGTCCTCCTGAAAATTCATGTGGATAACGGTTATAAAAGCTGGCTGATAGCCCTACATCTTCTAACAGGTTTTCAACAATCTCTCTCTTTACTTTACCTCGGGCAATCTTATGAGCACCAATCCCTTCAGCAATTATACTACCTACAGAGAGTCTAGGGTTTAAGGATGAATAGGGGTCCTGAAAGATGATCTGCATATCTTTACGGAATTTACGGAGTCTATCCCCCCTTAATTTAAATACATCTTCTCCTTCAAAATAGACATCCCCTGCTGTTGGTTCGATAAGACGTAGGATAACCCTGCTAACAGTTGTCTTTCCACAGCCCGATTCCCCAACAAGACCTAGGGTCTCTCCTGATCTTATATGGAAGGAGATATTATCAACTGCCTTTACCCAATTAATAACCCTGGATAGTATCCCTCTGGTGATAGGAAAATACTTTTTTAGATCCTTGACCTCTATAAGGGTATGATTCATGGTATTCATATGCTTCTATATTTCCATATAACAAATTACACGGCGTTATCAGTCGAAATCCTCGACGGCGTACCGCTCAGTACGCCTTACTCGGATTTCTCCTTCTAGCCTTGTGTAATTTATTATCTGAAAATCTATTCACACAGCCTTCTCTTTCCAAACATATTTATTTATCCATAGCTTAAAATGGCACGCCACTTTATGATCCTCTTTTATCTCTTCTATGGGAGGTTCATGAACCTTACATATCTCTGTTGCAAATAGGCAACGAGGCCAGAATTTACACCCATTAGGAAAGGCCAATGGGTTTGGGACATTACCTGGTATTACATACAGATTCTCCTTTTTTTCACCTATAATAGGTATTGAGGTAAAGAGTCCCAATGTATAAGGATGTTTAGGGTTTTCGAATATCTCTTCCACTGAACCGTATTCAACTATCTTAGATGCATACATAATCGCCACATGAGTGGCAATATTGGCCACTACACCTAAATTGTGCGTTACTATTAAGATAGACATACCTAACTCATCCTGTAACGACTGGATAAGATCTAATATCTGTGCCTGAATAGTAACATCCAGGGCAGTAGTAGGTTCATCAGCTATTAATATCTCTGGGGTACAGGAGATGGCCATGGCAATCATTATCCGTTGTTTCATACCCCCTGACATCTGATGCGGATAATTCTTTATACGAATCTCTGGTGAAGGGATACCGACCTTATCTAATATCTGCACAGTAAGCCCTTGGGCCTCACTATACCCCTTTTTTTGATGGAGGATAATGGCCTCTTTGATCTGGTCTCCTATAGTGAAGACTGGATTGAGAGAGGTCATCGGTTCTTGAAAGATCATACTTATCTCATTCCCACGGATATCTTCCATATCCCTTTCTGATAATTTTAATAGATTTCTCCCCTTATATATAATCTCTCCACCTGCTATTATGCCAGGTGGGGAGGGGATTAATCTTAGGATAGATAGACATGTGATACTCTTACCACACCCTGATTCGCCGACTAGCCCTAAAGTGGTCCCCTTCATAATCTTAAGATCAATTCCATCAACAGCCTTTATCAGACCCTCATCTGTATCAAAATAGACCTTTAGGTCCTTGATCTCTAATATCGGTCCTCTATTATCTGGTGTATAATTCTTCATCCTAAATTACATGAGTTATGCACAAAAAAACCGCTCCATTTCCTCTAAGGTATTGCTACTTCTTTTTCTTTAACAAGACTGGAAAGAGAGTTGAATTTCTTCTTTAAAAGGTTCAATTCCTGCCCGAAAGAGCTTTGTCCATTCATTATTAGGATCATCTGCGGATTCACCAAAAGGCATTGAAACAAAAACTTCGTATTCTCGTTTCATAAACTCTTTCCTCCTTATATGGCAGACTCAATTGTATTTAACTTGCTTGTATCAGCACTCAAGTGCGGATATACTCCTAATTTGGTGGTGTATCAGCACCTGGTGCGGATATATTACCTTTATCTACCGTTGTGGGCATTTTCTTTTTTTCACTAATTCAAACGGTCACTGTTCCTATTCATTGATCATCGCTTTAGTACCCCGGTTAACCCAGCCACTCCTACTGGCACA
>JACRGM010000068.1 GCA_016212345.1 Nitrospinota bacterium | reverse complement strand
TGAACCAACTATTCAGAGGGAAGGGACTAGGAGGATCATTGTTGAACTCCCAGGTATCGATGATCCTAAAAGGGCTATAAATCTCATAGGGAGTACTGCCCTTCTGGAGTTCAAACTGATAGATGAAGAACAGGGTGTGGAAGACGCCTTAAAAGGAGATATCCCAGAAGGGGATGAGATCCTGTACGAAAGAGATAAGAAGACAGGGAAGGAGATAAGACCATATCTCCTAAAAAAAGATGCTGTCCTTACAGGTGATTCACTCACCATGGCTGAGGTGAGGATTAACAATCAATATAATGAACCATATGTGGGGATAGGCTTTGACAAAGAAGGGGCACGGATCTTCCGTGAGATCACAGGGGAGAATGTGGGAAGGCGACTGGCTATTGTCCTTGATAAGAATGTCTACTCAGCGCCGGTAATAAGAGAGAAGATATCAGGGGGAGAGGCACAAATAACTGGAAATTTTACACCAGAAGAGGCACATGACCTGGTTATTGCCCTCCGGGCTGGTGCCTTACCTGCACCAGTAAATATATTAGAGAATCGTACAGTCGGGCCATCTCTTGGACAAGACTCTATTAAGAAGGGTATTATTTCAACCCTCATAGGGGGTATAGTGGTTATAGTATTTATGATTATATATTACAAATTATCTGGTTTTGTAGCAGATATAGCCCTATTTCTGAATCTGATTATCATCCTCGGGATATTGGCTTATTTAAAGGCATCCCTTACCCTTCCAGGGATTGCAGGTATAGTTTTAACAATAGGAATGGCAGTGGATGCAAATATATTGATATTCGAGCGTATTAGAGAAGAACTACGGAGAGGTAAGACAGTACGGGCATCAATAGAACTGGGATTTTCAAGGGCCTTCTGGCCCATATTCGATTCCAATTTAACGACCATTATTGCAGCGGTAATCCTATTTCAGTTTGGTACAGGTCCTATCAGGGGATTTGCTACAACACTCACTATAGGGATAGCAGCGAGTATGTTTACGGCCATATTTGTATCTAGAGTGATATTTGACTCTGTTTTAAGCTGGAAAAAGATAAATAAATTAAGCATATAATTAAAGATGGAAGTTATTAAACCTGATACCCAAATAGACTTTATTGGAAAAAAATGGATAGCTATATCAATATCCATGATTCTGATAATAATAGGATTGATCTCCCTGATTATGAAGGGCGGATTCAATATGGGGGTAGATTTTGCTGGTGGGACACTTATTCAACTCAAATTTCCAGAAGATGTATCAATAGAGAGGATAAGGGATGGATTAAAAGATATTGGAGTGGTAGATAGCAATATCCAACGGTTTGGGAGTGAAAGGGAGATACTTATACGGACACCTCTCTCAACAGATAAACTGGAAGATATCGGATCGACCGTTAAAGGGGGATTGGAAAAAGAGTTTACCTCAGGTATTGAGGTACAACGGATTGAGATGATAGGGCCTCAGATAGGGAAGGATCTAAGGAGGAAGGGACTTTTTGCCTTTTACTTTAGCCTCCTCTTTATGGCTGTATATATATCTGGTAGGTTTGAATTCCAATGGGTAAATAGTATCATCATGACAGTTGCCTTTATCGCTGGCACCCTACTCCTTCTAAAGATCTTTCCAAATATAAGTATACCATTATTAATATTAATAGCATTATTAATAACCCTTTATTTTTATTGGTTTTTGAGGCTTAAGTATGCCCTAGGGGCTATTATAGCCCTTATCCACGATGTATTGATAACTGCTACTGCCATCTCCCTCACAGATAAGGAATTTACCATTTCTATCCTTGCTGCATTCCTTATCATTATAGGGTATTCAATAAACGATACTATTGTGATCTTTGACAGGATAAGAGAGAATATAAGGCTCATGCGTAAAGAAAAACTAGAGGTCATTATCAATTCAAGTGTAAACCAGACATTAAGCAGGACACTCCTCACATCCGCTACTGTCTTCATGGTAGTAGTTGCCCTCTTTATCTTTGGAGGAGAGGTTATACATGACTTCTCCTTTGCACTTATTATAGGTCTAATTGCAGGTACCTATTCAACTGTCTTTATAGCAAGTCCCATTGTTATAGCCTGCTGGGGGTCTGGAACAGGAGGCCAAGATCTCTCGGCAAAGAGAAAAGCTAAATCATAGACAATCTCAAAAGATTTAGGTTCTTTCGCACAAAAGTTGAGTATCTTAGAAGAATGTAAAAATCAAAAATAAAAATGCAAAATGACAAATCAAAATTCAAAGATGAGTTTAAGAGGCGAAATTATAGCTTTGCTAAAGATAGATTTTTACATTTTTATATGTCATTTTGATTTTTA
>JACRGM010000067.1 GCA_016212345.1 Nitrospinota bacterium | reverse complement strand
TCTTCGCTAATATCTTGGTTATCGTTGAGGTCAAGGTCGTCTTACCATGATCCACATGTCCTATAGTACCTACATTTATATGTGGCTTCGTACGTTGAAATTTCTCCTTCGCCATTTATTCCTCCTCCCCATTATTCATCTGAAGCCCACGACCGGGCTTGAACCGGTGACCTCTTCCTTACCAAGGAAGCGCTCCACCACTGAGCTACGCGGGCATGAGACCAATCATGGAGCGGGAAACGGGTCTCGAACCCGCAACCCTCAGCTTGGAAGGCTGATGCTCTAGCCATTTGAGCTATTCCCGCTTACTTATATGAAAATCTATATCTTTTTATATTATATCAAATTTTTCTTCTTTTGTATCATGGGGAGGGGAGGATTCGAACCTCCGAAGGCATGACCGACAGATTTACAGTCTGTTCCCTTTAACCACTCGGGAACCTCCCCTAAAATTAACTTATAACTTATAACCTTATAACTGGAGCTGGTGATAGGGCTTGAACCTACAACCTGCTGATTACAAATCAGCTGCTCTACCATTGAGCTACACCAGCATTTCCACCCATAAGCTATAGATTTCCATATAACAAATTACACGGCGTTATCAGTCGAAATCCTCGACGGCGTACCACTCAGTACGCCTTACTCGGATTTCTCCTTCTAGCCTTGTGTAATTTATTATCTGAAAATCTATAGCTAAAGTCTTTTATTATATATAATTAAATTATTTTAGTCAATTCTCCAATTCTTAAAATATTCCTCATTATAACAAATCCTCAGGCAAATTGTATATCAAAATAACTATTTTTATCGATTTTCTTCTTATATCTTCTTATATCTAATTATATCTATATATCATGAACCCCTTTTTACTGCCCTCTGCCTAATAATCTCGTAAAAAATAATTGCACTAGCCGCTGAGACATTTAGAGAATTAATCCTGCCAATCATCGGTATTGATACCAGAAAATCACATCTCCTCTCTACCAGTCTCCTTATACCTCTCGATTCTCCTCCAATTACAATAGCAATTGGCCCTTCAAATCTAAAAGAATAGCTCTCAGTTTCTCCTTTCATGTCAATCCCCACTACCCAAAAACCTCTCCTTTTCAATACCTCAATTACCTGCACAATATTGGTCACCTCTGTAATAGGTATATATTCCAGCGCACCTGCTGAGGCCTTAGCAACAGTGGCTGTCAATCCTACAGACCTATCCTTCGGGATTATTATTCCTCGCATGCCAAAGACCTCGGCTGATCGGATTATAGAACCCAGATTTCTAGGATCCTCTACACCATCTATAATTACTATAATAGGATCCTCCTCCTTATTGAACGATAAATCTATCAGGTCATCAAGGGTCACGAACCCCTTTTCTGAGACAATCCCTACCACTCCTTGATGAGGAAGACTACCACATATCTTATCAATATCTCCTACCACCTTTTCATCTATTCTGATCCTTCTCTCTTTGGCCAAACGGATTATCTCTTTTATACCTTTTCGATCCCTTGCACCAGAAAAGATTATCTTTACAAACCTCCTCTCTCCCGACCTCAATGCCTCTATAAGTGGATTTATACCACATATTATCATAACACAATCTTCGAACTATAGCTTATCGGATTTTGGGTCTAATCCTTTATCTTCCATAAAGTACCTTCCTTTGTATCTTCTAAGACTATCCCTCTTCTTGTCAGATCAGATCGTATATTATCGGCTGTATCCCAGTCTTTCCTCTGGCGAGCATTACTCCTATCTTCAATTAACCTGTTAATCTCAGTCTCTTCTATACCCAATTCCTTTATCCTTTCCAATCTCTGCCCCTTTATATACCCATCAGGATCTACACCAAATAGACCAATCACATCCCCTACCCTCTTTAAATCCTCTACCCCTTTATTAATCTCAATTAATATCTCTCTTTTCTCCTTATGGGTAGAATTGGGAATTCTCTCTCTCAATCTGTTTAGATCTCTTAATAGATCATTTAAATATCCTATCACCCGTGCAGTATTAAAATCATCATTCATCGCATCTTCAAATCTCTTCATCAGATCATTATTCATCTCATGATAATCCCTTTTTGTTGAGTCAGCTCCCTTATTTGTAGTCTTTGCAAACCATAAGATATCATAAAACCTGTTCAATACCTTATTTGCCTCTTTAAGATTATAATCAGAAAAATCGATCGGACTTCTGTAATGACTAGAGATCAGAAAGAGCCTGAGGACCTCTGGATGATATCTCTCCAACACCTCCCTCACCGTAAAAAAATTCCCAAGAGATTTAGACATCTTTTCCTTATTTATATTTACAAAACCGTTATGAATCCAGTAATTAACACTCCTCTCTCCTGTTACACCCTCTGATTGGGCAATCTCATTCTCATGATGTGGAAAGATAAGATCCCTTCCTCCCCCATGAATATCAAATCTCTTTCCTAAATATTTATGGCTCATAGCAGAACATTCTATATGCCAACCAGGTCTACCCATCCCCCATGGACTCTCCCATGCAGGTTCCTCTGGTTTACTCTCCTTCCACAAGGCAAAATCAAGAGGATCTCGCTTATGCTCATCTACCTCAATCCTGGCCCCAGCTAATAACTCATCAATCTTCTTACCAGAAAGCCTCCCATAACCCTCAAATTTACTCACAGAATAAAAAACCTCCCTTCCTACCTCATATGCATACCCATTATCTACTAAAATCTTGATCATATCTATCATATCCTGAATATGATCAGTTGCCTTAGGTTCATAGGTTGGTCTCTCAATCCCCAAAGGGTATATATCATTATAAAACTCTTTGATATATCTCTCTGCTACCTCGTGAGTACTAATCCCTTCACTCGTGGCCTTATTAATGATTTTATCATCTATATCAGTAAAGTTTCTGACATACTTTACCTTATACCCAAGGTATTTCAGATACCGATAAATGACATCAAATACAACAATGGCCCTTGCATGCCCTATATGACAGGAATCATAAACAGTCACACCGCAGACATACATACTAATCTCTCCATCCTTGATCGCTCTGAATACCTCTTTTTGCCTTGTTAATGTGTTATAGATTCTAAACATAGTCCATAAGTGCTTAAAATTTCTCTAAATTTTGAGTACATACATCTAATGCCTTATCAACCCTTTTTAATAATATCTCCTTATCTATAAGAGGAAATATTCTATCAAGGCGGGGGCCTTTTGTCCTCCCAGTAAGTGCTACACGGATAGGCATAAATAACCTCTTATCTTCTAGTTTCATCCTCTTCTTAATACTTGACACCATCTTTATATATATATCGTGTGTAATACTATCAACCTCTCTGATCTCATCTCTTACCGCCTTTATCACATCAATTGCACTATTATCCTTCAGCAGAGCTATCCCTTCCTTACATATGTTAATATCTGTTCCAAAAAAGATATCAATATAGTCACTTACACTTGTAAGGGTCTCTATATTATCACGAATTGTATCCACCATCCTCTCAAGCCATCCCCTATCTACCCCTTCTATATCAACACCCTCCCCCCTTATAAAGGGGATAAGGATATCTGTCAACCTTTCCAGATCCATATTCCTTATATATATACTATTCATCCATTTTAATTTATCAGGATCAAAGATCGCTGCCCCCTTAGACGCCCTTTCTAAAGAAAATCTCTTTATAATATCCTCTAATGGAATAATCTCTACTTCACCCCCAGGGGACCAACCTAATAATGATAGATAATTTAATAGGGCCTCTGGCAAAAATCCCTTTTTTTTAAGATACTCTATAGATACCCCATTATGTCGCTTACTTAACTGCATTCGATCATGTCCCATGATTGTAGAGAGATGGGCAAACATTGGTGGAGGAAATCCTAATGCCCTATTTAGAAGTATCTGACGAGGGGTATTAGGAAGATGATCCTCTCCCCTAATGATATGAGTAATCTCCATCAGTGCGTCATCAATCACTGCTGCAAAGTTATACGATGCTACACTATCAGAACGTAAGATAATAAAATCGCCAATCGTATTACAATTAAAAGAGATATTTCCCTTTATTATATCATCTACTTCGACCATCCCCTCTTCCACAATAAATCTAATTGCCGGCCTCCTCCCCTCTTCTTCATACCTTATCCTCTCCTTCTCTGAGAGATTACGACATCTACCATCATATTTAGGGGCTATCCCTCTACCTAAAAGTTCATCCCTCCTCTTCTCCAATTCATCAGGGGTACAATAGCAATTATATGCCTTGCCATCCTCTATAAGTTGAGAGGCATATTCTTTATAAATATTCAATCTCTCTGATTGTCGGTAAGGACCAAACCCCCCTCCGCAATCAGGCCCTTCATCCCACTCCAACCCCATCCATCTCATATCCTCAAGTATTATACGCTCAAATCTCTCTGACGATCTCCCTCTATCTGTATCCTCTATCCTGAGAATAAAGTTCCCCCCCTCCTTTCTCGCATAGAGCCAGTTAAAAAAGGCTGTGCGGGCATTACCTATATGTAAATAACCTGTAGGGCTAGGGGCAAATCGAACCCTTACTTTATTCGATTTTCGATCTTCGATCTTCGATCTTCGATTTGGAAGGTTATACCTTTTTAACATCTCCATCATTCCATGTATGAGGAAATAGTAACCACTGCATATGCAACAATACCTTCCCCTCTTCCTACAAATCCCAATCCCTCACTGGTTGTAGCCTTAACATTTACCCTTGATGGATCGATCTCAAGGAGAGTAGAGATATTCTCCACCATTTTAGGGATATAAGGGGCTAATTTAGGTGCTTCGACCACTATGGTTGAATCTATATTATTGACATTAAAACCCTTATCTCTGAGTATATCCAATACAATACCAAGTAACCTCATACTAGATATATCTTTAAACCCAGGATCAGTATTAGGGAAATGTATCCCAATATCCCCTCCCCCTAGAGCCCCAAGAATGGCATCACATATAGCATGTAATAGGACATCTGCATCAGAATGTCCCATCAACCCCTTTATATAAGGTATCTCAACACCACCTAATATCAACCTCCTATTATCAACAAGAGGATGTACATCATAACCAATTCCCACACGCATGATTAAATTATGCCATTCCAAAATATAGATTTTCAGATAATAAATTACACAAGGATAGAAGGAGAAATCCGAGTAAGGCGTACTGAGCGGTACGCCGTCGAGGATTTCGACTGATAACACCGTGTAATTTGTTATATGGAAATCTATATCTAATGTTTACTATACCATCCACTATAGATTTCCATATATATTGTTACCTAAATTGTTTATTATAATATATTTTAGAGCTGTATGGTTAGTTTTTGTCATAGCACCCCAGGGCAAACGCATGATTTTTTTTAAATATCATAAGGTTAGGATGTAATCGATTTAAATATTCGATATAACCGATTATATCAGCAAGACCCATATTATTTCTCGTTCCCAAGCTCCAGCTTGGGAACGGTTATGTTACAAAAGCTCCTGCTTTGAG
>JACRGM010000066.1 GCA_016212345.1 Nitrospinota bacterium | reverse complement strand
TTAATAATATGCGCCCTTTGGTGCGCCTTGAAGACGAACCAAAATTCTGCGCCATATGTACAACTTATTTCTGCGCAGTGCCTTACTCGGATTTCTCCCTCTATCCTTGTGTAATTTATTATCTGAAAATCTATCTTCAAGCCATCTATTCATTGTAAGTATCTGGCAAATCATTTTCAAACAAAACGATATCACCACTTTTTAATATATCTTTAAATCTCTCTGTTGTATCCTTCAGACTTCTCTCAGTATATATATTTATCTCAGGGAATCCAGCCTCACTTAATCCTTCAAAAATGGGCCTTGTCCTCTTTGGCCCTACTAAAAAGACAAGATCGCATACCTTAGCTGCTGCTATACCAAATTGTTTATTTTCTTCATACTCCTTCTCACCAAGCTCTACCAGTCCAGGGGTTACCATGATCTTCCTTCCCCCCTTAAATTCACCTAAGACCTCCAATGCCATCCTTGCACCAACTGGATTTGCATTAAAGGCATCATCTATTATAGTTACTCCCCCCACCCCCCGAATTAACTCTAACCTATGAGGGGTTGATTCTAACCTCTTTACAGCCTCTGCAATCTCATTTAGAGACATTCCAAATTCTGAGGCAACTATGACTGATGCCAATATGTTATAGACATTATGCCTACCCAAAAGTCTGCAATCATAAGGTACAACCTCTCCCTTACTATTCTGGATCATAAAATAGATCCCATTACTACTCGTAGATATCTCTCTTGCTATAAGATCAGTTTCTTTATTGTTCTCATTGACTCCATAACATAAGACCCTTTTCTCCTTTGTCCTGTCAGCAAGGGATCTACAATTTTCGTTATCATTATTAAATACAGCTATTCCATTAGGAGGTAATGAATCAATAAGTTCATATTTTGTCTTCTTGATATTCTCTATGGTCTTAAACATCTCAAGGTGCTGATGTTCTATGGCAGTAATTACGCCAATCTCAGGCCTCACCAAATCACATAATTCCTTGATATTCCCCTCCTCTCTTGCCCCCATCTCTACTATAAATATCTCATGCTCTGGCCTTAACTCACCTCTAATAACCTTGCAGATACCCATTGGGGTATTAAAACTCCCAGGGGTCTTTAAGACCTTATATCTTGTGGAAAGGATATGGGCCAGGATATCCTTTGTGCTTGTCTTCCCATAACTCCCAGTAATAGCAATTACCTTAGGATTATATTCTTGTAACCTCTTTTGAGCTGATCTAATATATATATTATTGATTGTCCGTTCCAGTGGATATATCACAATATTAGATAACAGAAGCAAAAGAGGTGCACATACCCCTATCATAAAAATTGCTGGTAAAAAGAGAATGGGGGTGAAAAGGTTAATTAGATAGTATGTCATAAGAGATAACAATAACAGTGTCACAATAAGAAGTCTTGTTGCCCTAGCTGTAAAGACCAATCTCTTTTTTGGGCTCTTTAATGGTCTAACTCCTAATAACCTCTTAGGATTATTGAAGAGCCATTTTATGAATCGTCTATTCCTATACCCTTCAAGTTGTAACATATGGAGAAACATAACAATCCTTAAAAGAGTAACCATTAATAATAAGAGAACCAAAAGAGTAATAACAAATAATAATAATATCTTATCCATGACCTTTACTCCAATTTAGAGACTGGACATTAGACTTTAGACCTCAAGACGATAGTCTAATGTCTATAGTCTAATGTCTGAATCATATCCTTTGTATCTCCAAAGAATCTTGAGACAATTAAACAGAAATCTTGAAACCTATCTAGATATGAAAAATGTCCTGCACCTTTAAGAACAACCAGCCCTGCATCCTTTATCTCTTTTTCCATTATCTTTGCATAAGCTAATGGCACATCTTTATCATCCTCTCCCCATATAAGAAGCGTTGGTACAAAGATATTGGACAATAATGGCCTTATATCTTCATTAACTACCTTAACAAGGGTTGATCTCATAACACCACTCTGTTGTTGATAGTCTTTAGAGCCAACTAAACGATATAAACCGTCTATTAAATGGTCACCATATTTACCAAAAACAGAGGCTGAAAAGATCCGCTTGCCAGTCTTGGCAATGGCCACTTTAATATAGTAGTCTAATCTCCTCTTTGGTCTAATACCAGCACTATCAACAAGCACCAATTTATTGACCCTTTCTGGAAAATTTGCAGATAAGAATATAGCCACCCTCCCTCCAAAGGAGTGGCCTATTATATTCACCCTTTCTACCCCTATTACATTATTTAGGAACTTTATAACAAGATTCCCATACTCTTCTGTTCCCCATCCCTTTGGTGGAAGATCACTTTTTCCAAAGCCAGGGAAATCGAATGTATAAACTCGATACCTCTTAGAGAAATAATCAAAGATAGGCTTAAAACTCAGGGTACTACCTCCCCATCCATGCATCAGAACAATAGTATCCCCTTTACCTGCCCAGTCATAATAAAGCCTTATTCCTTCCAATTCAATTATCATATCATCTTACCAGCAATTCTGGGCGAATATTAACCTATTGAATCACAATGAGTTATATAAAACCCACACTACATTAACACTTTTAAATTAATAGGTTATTTTACTATATTACCTATCTTATTAATAATAAAATATTTATTTCACCCAGAATTGCTGATATTTTAGGGAGATAGGTGGAATGATTTCCGATTTATGTTATAATAATAAAATAAATTTACAGATGCAATAAATATATGAATGAACTTCCTGAATATATAGAGAATCTACCTAATATATCTGGCTCAGAAGAGATGATCGAAAATGAGATTCGCAAAAGGGGGGAAAGGCCTCTCTTTTTGCCTGAAAGCCGGATTAATTTTGGGAATATACGGAGTACCTTTGCCATTGCCCTGCACATGCACCAGCCTTTAATCCTTGCGGGGGGAGGTGATCTACGCACAGCGCAGATTATCAGCAACCTCGAATATATGATGAATAACCAGCATATCGGCGATAATCACAATGCCCCGGTCTTCGTGTGGTGCTACAAGCGTATGGGCAAATTTATCCCGCAATTGATCGAGGAAGGGAAACAGCCTCGCGTCATGCTGGAATACTCCGGGACATTATTCCATGGATTACGCCATATGGGGCTAGATGATATGTTCGACAATCTAAAGACCATCACCTGCGATCCCCGCTATCGACATGCCGTTGAATGGCTTGGCTCTCCATGGGGTCATCCAGTGGCATCCTCCACACCTGTTCAAGATTACCGTCTCCATATCAAGGCATGGAGGCATCACTTTGCAGCCATCTTTGGTCTGGAGGCATTGAGCAGGGTGCGCGGTTTTTCACCCTCAGAGATGGCCTTGCCAAATCATCCTGATGTCGCTTACGAGTTTGTAAAGGCCATGAAGGAGTGCGGATATCAGTGGGTATTGGTACAGGAACATACTGTGGAGAGACCGGAGAATGGATGGGGACCAGAACATAAGCACATACCACACAGACTTATTTGTAGAAATTCATTGGGAGAGAGCGTTAGTATTATAGCCATCATCAAGACACAGGGTAGCGACACCAAGCTTATTGGGCAGATGCAACCCTACTACGAGGCCAAAGGGCTTTCACGACTGGAGATTGCAGGGAGACATATCCCGCAGATTGTTACCCAGATATCCGATGGTGAGAATGGTGGTGTAATGATGAATGATTTCCCACCAAAATTCTTTGAGGTGGTTCGTGAATGCTCTGGATCAGATATCCCTGTCATAAATGTCACTGAATATCTTGAACATCTTTTTAATGCCGGCATCAAGGAAGAGTATCTCCCTGTCATCCAGCCTATTTTTCAAAAAAAGATATGGGATCGTTTCCGGCCCGGGGATGGGTCGGAAAGACTGGCAAAGGTTATCAAGGAGATTGAAAAGGAGGACCACCGCTTCCATATGGAAGGTGGGAGTTGGACGAATAACATCTCCTGGGTAAGGGGTTATAAAAACCTCCTTGGACCCATAGAAAAGGTCAGCTCCCTCTTCTACGAAAGGGTCATCAGCAAGGGGATTCCAACCAATGAACAACGATACCGCAACGCACTCTTCCACCTGATGACCTCGCAGACAAGTTGTTACCGTTACTGGGGACAGGGACTCTGGACAGAATACGGCCGTGAAATCTGTCGGAGAGCCACTGATATCCTATTGCATGATTTTTAGGTGGACTAACTATAAAAAACCCAGAATATACTGAGCCAAGTGTTAAAGGCAGAACAAATGCCTTTAAATTTATAAATGGTAGATTCTTGAGGGTTACTTTTAAAGAGGAATCTGATTATATTCTGATCATTACAGTAACAATGAGAAAAAAACCATTTAAGGAGTGATAATATGAAAATAGAATATAGCAAGGATGTTGACGCCTTATACATAAGGCTCAGGGAAGCCAAAATCGCAGACTCAAAGGATATAGAAGAAGGTGTTACTGTAGATATGGATGAAGGTGGACATATTGTAGGGATAGAAATCCTTGATGCAAGTGAGAAGCTTGAACTTTCAGATCTTGTCAACATCTCCATTGAAAATCTCCCTCTTGAAAAAGTAGCCTCTAAATAAATTATGCCGCCTCTTTTTCACCCGCCCTTTTTAGGGAAACTGGATTCCTGCTCCCTGCTTAAACCATGCAGAGCCTGCCCCGTACTTGATACGGGGGACAAGTTTCACAGGAATGACAAATAAAGAAAATGCAATAAACAAAAAAAGGCCTGGTGTCCCCAAATAGCTGCAAAGCATGTATCCAATAATTTTAGATTGTTCTCAAAGTTCAAGGAAGTCAAGTTGTTTTTGGAATATTGACAAAAAAGGAGGAAACTGACATACTACCTAAAAAGAGCACTATTACAGTGCCTATCTTAAATGGACATTGTTAAGTTATTAGTTATGAATCACGAGTTATGAGTTATAAAGAGAGACTCCTGAATATCTATTCAGACTTGTTAGGGCATTTTGGCCAACAGAAGTGGTGGCCCGCAGAGACGAGGTTTGAGGTTTGTGTAGGGGCGATCTTGACTCAGAATACTGCATGGCAGAATGTTGAAAAGGCTATAGCGAATCTTAAGAAGGAAGGGGTGTTAAACCCCCAGCGTCTCAGAGAGGTATCCATAGATAAATTGGCCCAGTTGATCATCCCTTCAGGTTATTACAATATTAAGGCAAAGAGATTAAAAGAGTTTGTAGGTTTTTTGTGTGATAGATATAACGGCGATCTAGATATGATGTTCTCAGATGGGGTTGATAATCTGAGGGATTCCTTGCTTCAGGTGAAAGGGATAGGGCCAGAGACAGCAGATTCTATTCTACTTTACGCTGGTTATATCCCAATATTTGTAGTTGATGCCTATACAAAGAGGATATTCTCCCGTCTAAATCTCGTTGTTGATGATGATATAAGCTATGATGAACTCCAGTCCTTCTTTATGAGAAATCTTACACAAAATGTACCACTTTTTAATGAGTATCATGCCTTGATAGTAATGTTAGGAAAGAATTACTGCAGGCGAAAACCCAAATGTGATGGATGTCCGATTATGGAATGTAATCTTAGAGATATCAAAAAGGAATCTTAAGAGGCTTTTTGGCGGGGGGAAAAGATAGGGGATGAAATTCATAGCCGATTTTACCCTTGGGAGGCTGGCAAGATGGCTAAGGATATTAGGACAGGATACGATATTCTATAATAAGTTGGATAAAGATATGTTGATAAGGATTGGGAAGGAAAAAGGAAGAATAATCCTCACAAAGGATACAAAACTGATAAAGAGAAGGGATATAGGGGATCATCTTTTTATTACAAGTAATCGAATATATGATCAAGTGAAGGAGGTAGTTAACCATTATAGGTTAGGCTGTGAGGATACCCTTTTTACACGGTGTATTATATGCAATACTGAGTTGATATATATAGAGAGGGGAGAGATTAAGGGAATGGTTCCTGATTTTGTATTCAACAGCAAGGATCGCTTCTATAAGTGTCATAACTGCAAAAGGATATTCTGGGAAGGGACACATAAGGAGAAGATGAAGAGGAAGATAGAGGAGATACTCTCCCCTCTATCTTCCTAATATCTTTTTTATAGTAGATTTAAATTCATTTAGATCAGCAGATTTGACAATATATGCATCTGATGCCCATGCCCTGAAGTCCTGTTTATACCCACTATAGGCAGTGCATATTATAACAGGGATATTGGGGTCCTTTTCTTTTAACTCCCTTAAGAACTCTATACCGTCCTTGCCTGGCATTTTGACATCTAAAGAGATAAGATCAGGATAAGATTCCTTCATCTTCTCTACTGCCTCGCTTGGATTAGCTGCCACTGTCACATTATATCCCTCATCCTCTAGTTCTTCCTTATAGAGGAGGCGTATATTTTCTTCATCATCTACTATAAGTATATTATTATTTTTTTTCTTTTTCATAGTATTATTATCCCTCGTCATATAATTTTCGATTACTTAGTGCCTTTCTATATAGTTTAACATATTCATTAGCTGAATTCTCCCATGAAAAATCCTCTTTCATAGCATTTTTCATAAGGCTTTTCCATACATCTTTTTTGTTTTTGTATATATTTATCGCCTTTTTTAGAGTCAATAATAGCTCTTTAGAGGAATATTCCCTGAATTTAAAACCATTTCCTTTTCCAGTCTGTATGTTAAACTCCTCTATGGTATCATTTAATCCACCAGTAGAGCGAACTATAGGGATAGTTCCATATTTCAGGCTGTATAACTGGTTAAGTCCACAAGGCTCATATCTTGAAGGCATCAGAAAGATATCTGCCCCTGCCTCGATCTTATGTGCCAAGGGATCATCAAAACCGATCTTTATTCCAGCCTTTCCCGAAAATCTCTTACCAACATCTTCAAATAGCCTGTTGTATCTCTCTGTTCCTGTACCTAAGAGTACAAGACTCATATCTAGCCTCATCATCTCATCTATTATCTCTGAGATGAGATCAAATCCTTTTTGATCTGCCAGTCTCGAGATTATACCAACAATGGGAGAATCATTCTTAGAGGTTAATTTATAGATATCCATTAAATCCCTTTTGCATCTATCCTTACCTGAGAGGTTATACTCTGAGTACCTCTCTTTTATAAATTTGTCTCTTAATGGATGCCATATCTCATAATCTATGCCATTAATAACACCGTACAGGTCTTTATTCCTTTTTCGTAGAACACCATCCAGCTTATAACCGTACTCTTCAGTCTGTATCTCTTTACTGTATGTCTTACTAACAGTAGTTATTATATCTGAAAACAGGATACCTCCTTTCATGAGATTTATATTCCCATAAAATTCTATCCCTTCTATCGTAAAGATATCCCATCCCAGATTTGTAAGATGCATATCATAATGCCAAAATATCCCCTGATAACCTATATTGTGAATAGTGTATACAGTGGTGACCCTTTGAAAAAAAGGATCATCTTTATATAATGTCTTAAGATAAACAGGTAGGATTCCTGTCTGCCAGTCATTACAGTGTATAATATCTGGTCTCATGTCTAATGCCTTGCAGGTCTCTAGGATGGCCCTTGAGAAATAGATGAATCTCTCAGCATTGTCAGGATAATCTCCTTTTTCTGTCCCATACAACTGTGGACGGGAATAGTACTCTTTCTTGTCAATGAAATATACAGGTATATCTTTATCTATCTTACTTTCGTATATCTCAGCCTCCTCTATCCTTGCTGAAATAGGGACATGGATCCTCTTCTTGGTAGAGATAGGCCTAATATCTCTCCCTACCTCATTGACCATCTGATATCTAGGTAGGATAACTGACACATTATGTCCAAGCCTCCTTAATGCCCGTGGAAGGGCACCTGTAACATCTGCCAGCCCCCCTGTCTTGGCAAAGGGTACAACCTCTGGAGATGCGATAAGTATATTTAATGCCTTTTTCATCTTTGATTTCCTCTAAAATACCAGCTACCACAAAGGCACGGACAAACAAGTTTGTCTGCGTGCAACGCACAGGCAGGTTTGTCCATGCCACCTAACAAAGCACGGACAAACAAGTTTGTCCATGCCACCCACCTTTATATAAATTCTAAATCCTAATATCAAAATACTAAACAAGCATTGCATACAGAATGTTTTGAATATAGCTAAACTGTTACCTCCCTCAAAAATCTTGATGCCTCCTCTGGAGTAGTAGGATTGATATAAAACCCTGTTCCCCACTCAAACCCTGCTACCTTTATCAGTTTTGGCATTATCTCTA
>JACRGM010000064.1 GCA_016212345.1 Nitrospinota bacterium | reverse complement strand
TATTTCTTGGAGTTTGCCGTTTTCTTTTATGGCGGAAACCACTATAAAAGAAAACTGGCGGGGCCGACGGGGCTCGAACCCGCAACTTCCGGCGTGACAGGCCGGTGCTCTAACCAATTGAACTACGACCCCCCCAAAAAATGATAGGCGGAACAGGGATCGAACCTGTGACCTCTGCCTTGTAAGGGCAGCGATCTCCCTCCTGAGCTATCCGCCCATCCCTTTATTGTTGAAAATAGTATAGCTATAAAGAGAGGATTTGTCAAGAATAGAGATTTTCATCCCTCTTTCCTCTTTGTGCCGACTATGGTCCGCTATGATGGTTTCTTCATCAAAAAGTATAATTTTCCATTATGCATCATATTGCTTGCAGCAATTTCTGCCTCATTTCCTTTACCAAAGAATAGATCAACCCTACCACTCCCTTTTATAGCCTCACCTGTATCTTGATTTAAGACAAATCGGGCTAAATGCCTCCATTCTATAATCTTCCCTGATTCATCTATTACAGGTTTCTCTGTGATGATAAATGCCAGTCCTCCTTTGGGGAATAGTGTGCTATCAGTGGCAATAGACCTTCCTTGTGTTAGTGGTACCTCAATATTTCCTAATGGCCCATCTTCTGCTATCCTGAAAAAGATATAACTCTCATTATAACTTAATATCCTCTCTCTCTCCAGAGGATTATCTTTAAGATATTCCTTTAATCTCTTAAGAGACATCTCCTCTTTTGGGATCACACCCTCATCAATCAGCAGATGTCCAATACTCTTGTATGATCTCCCATTTGAGGCTGTATAGTTTACCTTTATAGCTTGCCCATTCTCTAATCTTATCTCTCCTGATCCTTGTATCTGTAAAAAGAAGATATCTACTGGATCAGAGATCCAAGCGATCTCTAACCCCTTATCTCTTAGTACCCCTTTATTATCTATTTCATAACGACTGAAATAGGGAAGAATTTTACCATTGTCTAATCGAGCAATAATCCTTTCTCCTTTATATTTAGGTTTAAATTCCTCTAGATATATCTCTATCATGTCATTAGGCTTACTATAGAGTGGAAATAGATATTTACCCTCCTTAGTTAAACTCCCTTCAAGGACAGGTTCATAGTATCCTGTAAAGAGGACAGTCCCTTTCCCATCCCCTCCTGTAGATCTATATATATTGAATTGTGACCTTATAGTCTTATTAAAGGCCTTATTATCTAATGAGCCCTCCAAGATATTCAGGAATGTCTCCATAGAGTCTATTATTTCTACTGTGGTATATCTATCTGGACCATATATATATACATTATCCTGAGGTATCCTCCTAAGATAATCGAGATCCCTGTTAATCGCCTTTATTAGTGAATCTCTGTCTATATCGTCGGTAAAGTTTGGGAGACCCCACCATCTTAAGACTAAGACATCCTCTGGGCCTGTTACAGGTATCTTCCTACAAAGATAATCGAGACCCCTCCTAAGATAATCAGGACCCATGTTAATCACCTTTATTAGTGAATCTCTGTCTATATCGTCGGTAAAGTTTGGGAGACCCCACCATCTTAATAAGACTAAGAGAATAAGAAAGAAGAGAAGAAACCTTTTCATAAAAGGGTATTTTACCAATTTTTAAATAAATAGCAAGAGGGACTTTTGCCTCTCATTAAATTTGTGTTTCTTTGGGATGGCTAAATGGAATATAATAAAACATTGACTTCTTTGTGTCCTTGGTGCCCTTTGTGCCTTTGTTGTTTTAGATTAGATCTCCCAAGAGGATTGATATAAGAAAGGGGGTTAGAGAGATCATGGATTACGAGGCAGTAATAGGTCTGGAGGTACATGCACAACTCCTCACAAGTTCAAAGATATTTTGCTCCTGCAGTACACAATTCGGTGCAAGGCCGAATCAGAATACCTGCCCTATCTGTCTGGGTATGCCAGGGGTCTTGCCTGTTCTAAATAGGGATGTTGTAGAGTTCACTATAAGGACTGGCTTGGCCACCAATTGCAGGATTGCCCTATTCAGCAGGTTTGCAAGAAAGAATTACTTCTATCCTGACCTCCCCAAGGGGTATCAGATATCCCAGTATGAGCTCCCCCCCGCAATGGATGGGTATATCGAGATAGACTCCAATGGGAAGAAAAAGAGGATAGGGATAACACGCATCCATATGGAAGAGGATGCAGGGAAGCTTATACATGGTGAGAATCTCGGGGATCCTGACAGCAGTTATGTTGATTTTAACAGGACAGGTGTCCCCCTTATTGAGATTGTAAGTGAACCTGAGATCCGTACCCCAGAGGAGGCACGGGAGTATCTATTAAGATTGAAGGCCATCCTGGAATATATCGAGGTATGTGATTGTAATATGGAAGAGGGAAACCTCCGCTGTGATGCAAATATATCTGTTAGACCTATGGGGAGAAAAGAATTTGGGGTAAAGACAGAGGTAAAGAACATGAACTCCTTCAAGAATGTCCAGAGGGCATTAGAGTATGAGATAAAGAGACAGGTTGAGATCCTTGAGAGAGGGGGGGATATTATTCAAGAGACAAGACTCTGGGATGTAGATAGTGAGATGACTATCTCCATGAGGACCAAGGAGGAGGCCCACGATTATAGATATTTCCCTGAGCCTGATCTAGTCCCAATCGTAATAAGTGAAGATTGGATCGAGGATGTCAGAAAGAGACTCCCTGAACTCCCAGATGCAAAGAAGGGGCGTTTTGTGAGGGAATATGGAATCCCAGTGTATGATGCAGTGGTGCTGACCACTTCTAGATCCTTGGCAGAGTATTATGAGTCGTGTGTAAGGTTATTCCCTAGGCCTAAGATCATAAGTAATTGGGTAATGGGGGAGATATTAAGGGAATTTAAAAATGATAAAAGAGAGATCAATGAATCTCCTATTACCCCTGAGCACCTGACAAGGATGTTAAGGATGATAGAAGAGGGGACAATTAGTGGTAAGATAGCCAAAACCGTATTTGAGGAGATGTATAGATCAGGAAAGATGCCTGATGAGGTTGTCAAGGAGAAGGGATTGGTTCAGATATCTGATGAAGGAGAATTGCTTAAGTTTATAGATCAGGTGATAGAAGAGAATCCTGAGATAGTGGAGGAGTATCAGAAGGGGAAGGGTAAACTCTTTGGCTACCTTGTTGGAGAAATAATGAAGAGAAGTAAGGGAAAGGGAAATCCTGTACTGATCAACAGGCTTTTGAAGGATAGGCTGGATCGTGAGGATAGGCTGGATCGTGATCTTACTCAGGGTTAGTGATCTCAAGACATATTTCTATGCATCCAGAGGGGTGGTAAGAGGAGTAGATGGACTAAGCTACGAACTTAACAGTGGTGAAACCCTTGGTCTTGTTGGAGAATCAGGATGTGGTAAGACCGTGAGTGCACTCTCTATTCTAAGGCTGATCCAGCAACCACCAGGAAGGATAATAGGAGGAGAGATCATCTTTGATGGGGATGATCTCCTTATGTATACCCCTTCTCAGATCCGTAAAGTCAGAGGGAAGGGGATCTCTATGATCTTTCAGGATCCTATGACCTCTCTTAATCCCCTCTTTACTATAGGAAACCAGATATCAGAGATGTTCAGACTCCATGAAGGACTCAGCAGGAAGGAGGCATTAGATAGATCCATAGAGATGCTAAGACTTGTGCATATATCCTCCCCAGAGAAGAGGATACATGAATATCCACATCACTTAAGTGGAGGGATGAGACAGAGGGTAATGATAGCAATCGCCCTATCCTGCAGTCCAAGGCTTTTGATAGCAGATGAACCTACTACTGCACTGGATGTGACTATTCAGGCACAGATACTCGATCTGATGCTCAGTTTGAAGGATGAGATGGGGACTTCTATAATCTTTATTACGCACGATTTAGGTGTTATTGCCGAGACTGCTCAAAGGGTAGTGGTAATATATGGTGGAAGGGAGATGGAAAAGGGTGATGTGAGGAGGGTATTCAAGGATCCTATCCACCCCTATACAATAGGTCTGCTAAATTCCCTTCCCCGATTGACGATGAAGAAGGAGAAGAGGAAGAAAGATGAGAAGCTACATGAGATCCCTGGGATAGGGCCAACATACTCAGATATCTCCAAAGGGTGTAGATTTCACCATAGATGCCCTCATGTTATGGATATATGCAGGGAATATGAACCTGATCTGACTGAATTAGATGATGGAGATGGGGTGAGATGTTGGCTAAGGCAATGAGAGATACTCTTCTTAAGGTAAAAGGTCTAAAAAAGTTTTTTCCTGTGAGAAGAGGTATCTTATCTGAGGGGAAGGGATATGTTTACGCCGTGGATGGGGTAAGCTTTGATATAAAAAGGGGAGAAACGCTCGGCCTTGTGGGTGAGAGTGGGTGTGGGAAGACTACTACAGGGAAGACGATACTAAGATTGATTGAACCAACAGACGGTAGTATCGAATTTGATGGGATAGATATATGTAGATTAAAGGGTGATGGCCTGAGGAGATTGAGAAGTAGGATGCAGATAATCTTTCAGGATCCTTATTCATCATTAAATCCTAGGATGAGGATAGGTAGCATAGTGGGAGAACCTCTTGATATACATAAGGTTGCTAAAGGTTCAGATAAGGAAGAGAGGGTAGTCTCTATACTTAAAAGGGTTGGTTTGAAGAGAGAGGATATTAATCGCTATCCCTATCAGCTCAGCGGAGGAGAGAGACAGAGGATAGGGATTGCTAGGGCAATAATCTTGAGTCCTGATCTAGTTGTAGGTGATGAACCTGTCTCTGCACTGGATGCCTCCATACAGGCTCAGGTGATTAACCTCCTTGAGGAGCTACAAGAAGAGTTTCATCTTTCCTATCTTATCATCTCTCATGATCTAAGCCTTATTGAGTATATGAGTGATCGTGTAGCAGTAATGTACCTTGGAAAATTTGTAGAGATAGGAGATAGCAAGAACCTATATATCTCCCCACTGCATCCCTATACAGAGGCACTCCTATCCGCTATACCTCTTCTGGATCCAACAATAAAGAGGGAAAAGATCATACTTAGAGGAGAGCCACCAAGTCCTATGAATCCACCATCTGGATGTTATTTTCATAGCCGTTGCTCATACAGATTTGATGATTGTAAGATGATAGAACCTGTACTTAAAGAGGTAAACAGAGGTCATTTTGTGGCCTGTCATCTGAGAGGGTGAAAGGCATAACCTTTTATTCTGACATCTTCTCTTTTCTCTCCTCTTCCTCTTTACAGGCTATACATAGTGTTGCCACAGGACGAACGATTAATCTCTGTTCCCCTATCTCTTCTTCACTCCTTTCGCATATTCCAAAGGTATTATTCTCTATCCTTTGAAGTGCCTCATCTATCTTCTTTATCAATTTCCTCTCCCTCTCCCTTAACCTCAGCATAAAGCTACGGTCAGACTCATATGATGAGCGATCTATTGTATCAGATAGCTCCTCCTTTTGAATATAGAGGGCATTATTTAAGGTCTTATTTGCCCCCTCAAGGAGTTCCTGCCTTCTTCTTAATAGATCTTTCTTAAAGAATTCAAGTCTGCTCTTTTCCATCCCTTAATTATCCCTTTAATAATCGAGTCTCTATGATAATATAATTTAGCCTTGATAAGGGAATATGTCAAGCAAAATGTTTTTAAGATGACCCGTTACGGGGTGAAGATGGCTAAATTCTAATTATAAATATTATCAATAATAATCAGAAAAATTATATATTTGACCTATAATATTTCGTGCATGATAATAAACTAAGGAGTCAGAGAGGGGTCAGTATTCAGTATGAGATATTAAAGGTATCTCTTTAACAGGGAGGAGGATAAAATGAAAGGATCTGTAAGCAAAGGTCTGATGGTTTTAATTCTGGTTTTATGTTCAAGTAGATTATCACTTGCAGG
>JACRGM010000054.1 GCA_016212345.1 Nitrospinota bacterium | reverse complement strand
ATATCTTGAAGCAATAGAGGAATTTAAGGAGGTTCTAATGATAGATAGAGACAAAGATATCATTACACAATCAAGGAATTTTATTAAAGAGATTGTAATGAAAAGGCTGATTAAGTCTGAACTCGAGGTCTTGATAGAGAGATATCCATATGACTTCCCTGGTGATTATTCGTTATTTAAGCTTGCCTCCATCTACTATTATAGATTAAGAGATTACGAATCTTTCAGGCGTACACTTGAGAGGTTTATAAAGGACTTTCCTATGCATGAGTATATAGAGAAAGCAAAGAAAAATTTAGAGGAATCTCCACCAATCCTCCCATTTACCAAGACAAAAATTGGTGTTGTCCTTCCTCTTTCAGGAGAGGCTGCAGTCTTAGGAGAAAAGGTACTGCAAGGAATTCAGATGGCATTTAATTCTTTAAACAGTGATGAGAGAAAGGTATTAGAAATAGTTGTAAGAGACTCAGAAGGGGATACACTGAAGGATGCCAATGTTGTCAGAGAACTTGCACAAGATAGTAGTATTATAGCCATTATTGGACCCATCTTCAGTAAATCTTTCAGAACCATTGCCCCTATTGCAGAGGATTTTCACCTACCTGTCTTATCGCCATCTGCCTCGCAGGAAGGGATGCCTGAATTGAATAAATACCTGTTTCGGAATGCAATGACTAACAGACTACAGGGGAAGATAATAGCAGAATATGCCATAAATGATCTCAATATGAAGAGATTTGTAGTCATATACCCTGATGACAACTATGGAAGATCTCTGAAGGATATATTTATCGAAAATGTCTTCCTCCTTGGGGGAGAGGTGCTTACAGAAGAATCTTACAGCGATGATGATACAGACTTCAAGCCACAGATTAAAGGGATCGGTGGAATTAGTGATGAAGAGATGAAAAAGAATATATTGAAAATGAAAGAAGATATTACCACAGAAGATGAGTCTGATAAAAAAGGGATAATCACCACCATAGAAAAAGAGTGGTATAAGGGGCTATCAATCCTCCAGCTTGAACTTAATAATAATGCCACTCGTAAAACAAATGTGATAAAGCCAAGATTAAAGTTAAGATACGATGCGATATTTATCCCAGGCTATTATGATAAGGTAGGGTTGATAATACCTCAACTTGCCTTTTATAACATAAAGGGGGTCAAATGTTTAGGAGGTAATGGATGGAATTCACCTGACCTGGTAAAGATCGGTGGTGAATATATAAATGGTAGTATATTTGTAGATGGATTTTTTGTAGATTCATATTATACCCGGACAAGAAGGTTTGTCCAGGAGTTCAGAGGTATCTTCAGGACTAATCCTGACATATTATCAGCTCAAGCCTACGATGCTGCCCAGATTATCATTACTATTTTAAGGGAGGGGGCAAGGACCCGTGAAGATATCAGAGATGCCCTTCTCATGGTCAAGGATTATCCAGGTGTTTCAGGTAAGACAACAATACTCCCATCTGGAGATTCTAAGAAATCGCTTTATATACTTACTGTAAAGGATAATAAGATAGTTCAGATAAATTAAGGTCTTTTAAAATTTGTTAACTGTAGGTCAGAAGTCTTACTCTCCATCCAGATCTTTTCTGAAAAAGTCTGTAGTAGTAATTTCTTGAGGGGAAGAATACCCTGTCGGTTCTGTCCCCTCAATAAAGCATTCGAATACAGCCCCTTTAGTACCTGATGTTGCAAGGAGACCTGTCCTCGGATCTATCTTTGAAAAGACAATGTTTGGAGGGATATAAAAATCAGTGATAGGGGTATCATTTAGTATCTTCTTCATAAATTGAAGCCATATAGGGCTAGCTACCCTTGATCCGGTTTCATTCTTCCCTAATGGTATATCTTGATCCATCCCTATCCATACCCCTGCAACTATATCAGGTGTATATCCTATAAACCATGCATCAACAAAATTATTTGTCGTCCCTGTCTTCCCTGCAACAGGTCTATTTAAGGATCTCACTCCCTTTCCAGTACCGTAATTGACTACATCCTGAAGTAGGTCTGTGGTTATATAGGCAACCTCTTCAGATATCACCTTCTCTGTGATAGGTTTGTTCTCTTCAAGTATATTTCCTTCTCGATCTATTATACCCTTCACTCCTATAGGCTCTGCCCTGATACCCCTATTGGCAAAGATACCGTAAGCTGAGATCAGTTCCAAAAGGTTAACAGAAGAGGAACCCAATGCCATAGAGAGGGCAGGGGTTATTGGACTCTTTATCCCTATTTTTTTTGCATAGTCAACCACCTCATTTACACCTATATCCTCAAGGAGTTTGATTGTGGCAATATTTCGTGAATATATCAGTGCAGTTCTGAGAGTAGTAGGACCATAAAACCTCTCTTCAAAGTTTACAGGCTTCCATTTGCTATATATAATTGGCGAGTCTATTATCTTATCAATGGTAGTGTATCCCTTTTCAATAGCCGCTGAATATATTATAGGTTTAAAGGCAGAACCTGGTTGTCTAATGGCCTGGATCGCCCTATTAAATTGACTCTTGGAGAAATCATATCCACCTACCATGGCCTTGATATACCCTGTCTTCGGGTCAATGCATATCAGAGCCCCCTGAACCAAAGGTTCTTGTTCCAATGCCAGCCTTATATACTCCCCCGACAATCCAGATGTATCAGAATCATTCTCTTCATTTAATTCAAGTATCTTTACCTCAATAATATCCCATAGATTCAAGACATCAGAGGGACTGTTTATACTACCAGCCTTCCTCCCATCTATTGATGGATCAGGTTTTCTAACCCATGCCATATCCTTTATATCGATTATACCCTTTTTTGTCCCTAGACTGACCACTACATTGGTAGGATTTAATTTAATAACAACACCCTTTCTAATATCACCAAGATTTAAAGGGTCATCTTCATCCTTGAAAGTACCTGTATCCCTTAATCCATTCCAATCCACCCTTCCTTTGTTCTCTATTTTTATATTCCCTATTGCTCCCCTATAGCCGTATCGTTTATCCGCTTGCCTCAGCCCCTCAATGATGGCCTCTTGGGCTGCCCTCTGAAATTCCATATTAACTGTGGTATAGACCTTTAGACCACCATGATACAAGATAGTACTGCCAAACTTATCTTCTAAGTACTGCCTTACATATTCGACAAAATAAGGGGCATCATTCTTCTTTTTTCTTCTCTCCTCAAACTTAAGTTCTGTTTCAATGGCATTCTTCTCCTCCTCATGGGTAATATAACCCTCCTCTACCATCCTTCCTAATGAATGTCTTAATCTATCTATTGTTCGATCGAGCGCAAAATAGGGAGAGTAAGCAGCTGGAGCCCTAGGAAGTCCTGCTATCAATGCTGATTCAGGTAGGTTTAAATCCTCAACATGTTTACCAAAATATATCTCTGCAGCCGCCTCTACACCATACGCACCGTGTCCATAGTAGATCTGATTCAGATAAAGCTCTAATATCTCCTCCTTAGAAAACTCCTTCTCGATCCTATATGCGAGTATCGCCTCCCTGATCTTCCTATAAAGTGTCCTTTCTGATGTAAGAAACATGGTCTTGGCAATCTGTTGAGTAATGGTGCTACCCCCTTCAACAACCTTACCTGCCTTGAGATTTATCAGAAATGCCCGTAATAAACCGCCAAAATCAAGGCCATTATGTTTGAAAAAGTTGGCATCTTCAACCGCTATTGTGGCATTCTTTAGATATGACGGGATTCTTCCAAGGGATACAAGTATCCTCTTCTCTACATAGAATTCTGCAATCAATTCATCTGTGTCAGAGTATACCTTGGTTATCAAACTAGGCTTATAACTCTTCAGTGACCTAATATCAGGTAGATTGCGTGAAAACTTATAGTATATCCCTATCCCAGCAATGATAGATATAAAGATCACAAGGAGGGAAAGGAGGGATATTATCTTTATAAAAGGTTTTAAAAATTGCATTATACTGTAGCTATACTCCTAACTTCAATCCCAATCGCCTGCATATCCTTCCATACATCCTTCTTGTCAGCAGGATTATCTAGAAGATATGCAGGGTGATAGGTAGGCATCAATTTTATATCATGGTATGAGTAGAATCTCCCCCTTAGTTCTGATATCTTTTTATCAGTTTTAAGGAGCGTCTGGGCAGCAAATGTCCCTAATGCACATAAGACCTTTGGTTTGATAATCTTAATCTGTTCGATCAGAAAAGGTTCACAGGCATTGATCTCATTAGGGTATGGATCCCTATCCTGGGGAGGAGGGCATTTGATTATGTTTGTTATATAGACATCCTCCCTCTTCAGATTTATGGCCTCTATGATCTTTGTCAAAAGTTCTCCTACCTTCCCAACAAAGGGGATTCCTTGAATATCCTCATCCCTCTGGGGTGCTCCACTAACAAAGAGGAGATCTGCATCCTCATTCCCAGTACCAAAAACGATATTTGTCCTTCCTGTATAAAGATGGCACCTTTGACATCCTGCTATCTTTTTTCTGAGACCTTCTATCGTCATTATAATCTCGTCAGATAGAGGAATATCTAGGGTACCTAAACTCCTCTGATATTCAATATAGATCCTTAAGTCCTCAATTGCCTCTTTTATATCCTTTGTTAAATTCAATAGCAATTACCCTATCTATAATTATATCTGCGAGTCTCATCTTTGACATTAAAGGGAGATGCTCTACCTTCCCTTCACTGTCAATGATAGAGACCTTGTTGAAATCACTTCTGAATCCTATATCAGGATCACTTATATCATTAACAACTATAAGGTCAAGCCTTTTATCTTTGAGTTTCTTTTCTCCCTTAGCGATAATATCATCTGTTTCTGCTGCAAATCCTACTATAATCTTATCCTTTTTATGTAACCCTATATTAGCAAGTATATCATGTGTCCTCTTAAGCTCTAATACCAACCCATTATCCGATTTTGGTATCTTCTTCTCAGAGTATCTCTTTGGTTCAAAGTCACTAACAGCAGCAGACATAATAACTATATCTGATCTATCTATATGGCCAAATACAGCCTTCTCCATCTCCTCTGCCCTTCTGACAGGGATAAAGGTTACACCACTTGGGACAGGGAGGGATGTAGGACCACTAATTAATATTACCTCTGCCCCACGTCTCTTTGCCCTCTCTGCTAAGGCATAACCCATCTTCCCAGATGATGGATTAGATAGATATCTTACAGGATCTAAGGGCTCTTGAGTAGGACCAGCAGTGATCAATATTGTTCTGTTAGAGAGATCATCCTCTTTCTCCCCCTGTTGTTCCACTCTTTGGGTCTCCACCTTACTATTGATTGAGTACAAAAGTTCGATCACCTTTTTTATAATCAAATCTATATCAGCTAACCTTCCCTTCCCCTCATCACCACAGGCTAGTTCACCATACATAGGTTCAATAATCTCTATATTGCGGTTGGAAAGTCTCTTGATATTCTCCTGGACTACAATATTATAATACATCTTCTCATTCATAGATGGTGCTATAAGTATAGGACAGGTTACAGAGAGGAATAAGGTAGATAATAGATCATCAGCAATACCATTGGCAAACTTTCCTATAATATTTGCTGTAGCTGGGGCTACAAGAAGGATATCACCCCTTTCAGCAATAGATATGTGCGTAAGTCCTTTCCCCTTCACATCCCATTTGAACATATCAGAGTATACAGGATTTCCTGAGAGAACCTGAAAGGTAAGGGGTGTCACAAATTCCTGGGCATGTCTTGTCATAACTACTGTTACCCTTGCACCATTTCTTGTAAGATGCCTCAGGATATCAACCGCTTTATAGACAGCAATCCCTCCACTTACTCCCAGAATTATCTCTTTTCCTTCTAATGGTTTCATGATAAATTCTATAGATTTTCAGATAATAAATTACACAAGGCTAGAGGGAGAAATCCGAGTAAGGCGTACTGAGCAGTACGCCGTCGAGGATTTCGACTGATAACGCCGTGTAATTTGTTATATGGAAATCTATATAATTACTCCTTTGTGCGACTGATCAGCATGAGGGTTTCCTTTTACACCTTCACCTCAATTATGGTTGAACAATTTCATGTTTTATACCATCCTGTTCTATCTTTTTAGCGATCTCTTGTGCCTGTTCAAGTGTAGCATATGCACATATAAGGACCCTATAGACAAATTTGCCATCTATATCGACAGTAAGTATATAAGGGGAATACCCTTTACCCCTAAGCCTTTCTATTGCATCACCAATCTGGCTCTTCGACCCATATAGACCTACCTCAATGGCATAGGGCATCTTCATTGTCTTGGCATACTCAGTTAACCTTTTAGCCTTTATCATTATAGCAAAATCATCTGCCTCATGTTCTGTTGGGAATCTCTCTACAAAGACCCTATACCAGTTTCCCTTTTCTGGAAGGATAAATAGTCCTGCATAGGCAGAATAACCCTCATTACGCCAGCGGTTGATTTCATAGACAATATTATCAGGTTTTATATTAGAAGAGACATGGACAACATAAGGATATCTCTCCCTCTGTGTAGGAAGTCTTTTATCCCATCTCTCCCTGATGATCTTCCAATCATCACCTTCCTTCACAAAATAGAGCAACTTCATGCCGATACTACTCATAATATTGGATGAGAAATATTGGATAAAGGATGCGATTATCATACCCTTTTCCCTCCTGAGCCGCATCCCCTCTATTGATATATCAATGTTCTTATGTCTTTCATTAAAATCTCTCTTGTATATCTTCCACCCCTCCCAATCCAGCCCTTCTTCTGATCCGAATCTCTTAGAATAATAGGACATATATATATCTATATATCCCTTCTCCCATGCATCCTTCCACTCAAGGACGATCCCCTTTATTATCCCTTCATCATCAGAATCCTCCTCTTCTGGAAGGGGGACTTCATTACTAAATGCCCCTAGCCATGCCTTTGTCCCAATACTTCTTACTTCGCCCCTTATCTTCTTCCATTCTGACCACTGACTCTTTATAATCCTCCGTGCCTCTGCATAAGGGATAGTAGCTGATACCTCCTTAACACCCGAATAATCGAGATGGACATCTACATCAATACAATTCATATTTGACAGGGTAAAGCGATCTTTATTTAAATACCATAGGGCAGCGACTACTTGATCCGCATTTTCTGCTGAGACATCTATCTTGCTGACAATCTTGTAGAGTGTATCCCCCCTTATTACATTATAGGTACCCTTTGATTCTGATTCCCCTGATTCAGTACCCTCTCCTTCCACTACAGCTTCCTTCTCCACTATTAGTTCTCTTTTTGCTTCTCCTTCCTCCTCTTTCTGAATTACCTCCTCTTTCTCCCCTTCCTGAATCTCCTCATCTTCAGTGCCCTGTTCTTCAACCTCCCTTTCCTTGTCTCTTATCTTCTCTATCTCCTCCTTCAGATATGGTTCACTCAATCTCTTTTCAACCTCGACCTTTTCTAATTCAGGAGGGATACCCAGCATTAAATTCTTCTGGAAGTCAGCTGCCAGAAAAAATTTCTCTATAATTGCACCCCCTTTTAGTTTTGCCTTTATCACAAGATCAAAGGAGGGATAAAATATCGGTTTGTCAGAGATAAGTCTAACGGCCTGCTTACCATTCTTTATAGGACCAAGGGGGAGTGATATATAGATATTATCGACTATATCTGGTCTCTCTAACCCTAACATAGTATAATCCTCTTCATCACCAACAAAGACCTCAACCCCCTCCATTCCATCGGTATCTACAAGGACCTCGGCGTCAAATCTATCTCCAAAACTGCTATTCACCTTTATCTGGCCTATAGAGAAAGAGGATACCTTATCAACTGAGATAAAAAAGAAGAAGAGACACCATATTAATAATAAAATAGTATTCTTATTCAAATCACTTCTCCTTTTGAATAGGAATAGAATCCCTTTCCTGATTTCCTGCCAAGATAACCTGCATTGACCATCTGTTTCAAGAGGGGAGAGGGACGATATTTAGGGTCACCAAAATCCTTGTATAGGACATCCATTATTGCTAAACAGGTATCAAGTCCTATGAAATCTGCAAGGGTTAAAGGCCCCATGGGGTGATTCATCCCGAGCTTCATCACCTT
>JACRGM010000057.1 GCA_016212345.1 Nitrospinota bacterium | reverse complement strand
TCGCTTAAAAGTAAACCTGGTATAGAAAACCCCTTACAGAAATCCTTAACCTCTTCCCTGATCCTCTTTAACTTCTCTTCATCATTATTATTCATAATAACCTCATCTATCTTCTTGGCGATGAATCTCATCTCCTCCTCTTTCATTCCCCTTGATGTAACCGATGGTGTTCCAAGTCTTATCCCACTCGGATCAAAGGGACTCCTTTTATCAAAGGGTACCATATTATAGTTTAACACAATACCAGCCTTATCAAGTGCATTGGATGCAACCTTTCCTGTGATACCCTTATTTGTCAGATCAATTAATATTAGATGATTATCAGTACCCCCTGATACTAGATCATAACCATACTTCAGCAACTCATCAGCTAGCACCTTTGCATTCCTTACAATCTGTCTTCCATATTCCTTAAACTCAGGTTTCTCGGCCTCATAGAGTGCCACTGCAATAGCCGCTGTAGTGTGATTGTGAGGACCACCCTGTAATGCCGGGAAGACTGCCCTATCAATATCCTGAGCAATCTCTTTCTTACAGAGTATCATCCCTCCTCTAGGTCCTCTCAGTGTCTTATGTGTTGTTGTTGTCACCACATCGGCATAAGGGATAGGACTTTGATGTACACCTGCAACGATCAGTCCTGCAATATGTGCAATATCAGCGACAAATCTAGCATTTACCTTTTTTGCTATCTCTCCAAATGTCTTAAAGTCGAATTCCCTTGGATAGGCAGTCGCACCTGCAAATATTATCTTAGGTCGGGTTATCATCGCTATATCCATAACCCTATCATAATCTATTCTTCCTGTTTCCCGATCTACACCATACTGGAATGGTGTATAAAATCTTGCAGAGAAGTTTACCTTCCAACCATGTGTTAAGTGGCCTCCATGTGGAAGACTCATACCCATTACAACATCATGAGGATTTACCAGTGCATAATAGACCGCCATATTTGCTGGTGAACCAGAATAGGGCTGTACATTTGCATGCTCTGCACCAAAAAGCCTCTTTGCCCTCTCTATTGCTAATGTCTCAATGACATCTATATATTGCTGACCTTCATAGTACCTCTTTCCTGGATACCCCTCTGAATATCTATTAGTTAAGACTGTACCGGTTGCCTCCATAACAGCCGATGAGGTATAATTTTCAGATGGGATTAGACGTATACATTCAGCCTGCCTCTTTTCCTCATTCTTTATAAGCTTATATATTTCAGGATCGTATTTTTTAAGAAAACTCATATTAGTTTATCCTCATTTCTATAGTTCACTCTATAGATTTCCATATAACAAATTACACGGCGTTATCAGTCGAAATCCTCGACGGCGTACCGCTCAGTACGCCTTACTCGGATTTCTCCCTCTAGCCTTGTGTAATTTATTATCTGAAAATCTATATGCTCTGCTTTTTTTATCTTTTTATAATCTCTTCTATCTTATCCAGACGCCTCTGATGTCTCCCACCTGCAAATTTGGTCTTAATCCATGTCCTTACTATCTCCATGGCCAACCCCTTCCCTATAACCCGTCCACCAAGAATCAATACATTTGAATTATTATGCTCTCTACTCATCCTTGCAGTATAGACATCATGGCATAGGGCCCCCCGTATCCCTGAAAATCTATTGACAACAATTGACATCCCAATCCCTGTCCCACAGATCAGGATACCCCTATCCACCTCTCCATTCAAAATGGCATGGGCAATCTTCACACCATAGTCAGGATAATCAACCGAATCCTCGCTATCTGTACCCAGATCAATACAATTATAGCCATCCTCTTTGAGGAATCTTTTAATATCCTCTTTCAAGCCAAATCCACCATGGTCCGCTGATATAGCAATCCTCTCTTCCTTCATAAATCCCCTTTTATAAACTATTTAGGTTATAGGTGTTAGGTTTTAGCGATTCCTGATTCTAAAATATTAAAAAAAAATAAGGTGTTTGTCAAGGGAGAAGATTCTTTCGGATATAGATTTCCATATAACAAATTACACTGCGTTATCAGTCGAAATCCTCGACAACGTACTACTCAGTACGCCTTACTCGGATTTCTCCCTCTATCCTTG
>JACRGM010000005.1 GCA_016212345.1 Nitrospinota bacterium | reverse complement strand
TTCTCCTTGTACAGGAATTTAAGATAAGTAGTAGGAAGAGAAGATATAAGATAAATATTTTCATTTGTCCATGCCACCTACCCTAAAGACAATCAAAAATCGAAAATTAACTTAATATAGATTTTCAGATAATAAATTACACAAGGCTAGAGGGAGAAATCCGAGTAAGGCGTACTGAGCGGTACGCCGTCGAGGATTTCGACTGATAACGCCGTGTAATTTGTTATATGGAAATCTATAACGCCCTTCTACCTATATCCCTTCTATAGTAGACACCCTCCCAGTGGATCAAAGAGACAGCCCTATATGCCTTCTCTATTGCATCTTTTATATCCATCCCAAGGGCAGTAACCCCTAACACCCTTCCACCATCTGTAACGAGATTCCCCTGGCTGAGGCGTGTACCTGCATGAAATATCTTAACCCCTTCCAACCTCTCAGCAGCCTCTAATCCTTCTATCCTCTTCCCTTTCTGGTATGATCGTGGATATCCTTCAGATGCCATAACCACACATACAGATGCCCCTTCTTTCCATCTGATATCTTCTACCTTATTGATATCTCCATCAATAACTCCCTCTATTATCGGGATTATATCACTCTCCATCCTTGCGAGGATCGGTTGGGTCTCAGGATCCCCAAAACGGGCATTAAATTCTAATACATTGGGAGACCCCTCTGATATCATAAGCCCCGCATAGAGTACCCCCTTATATGGCCTCCCCTCTTTTGCCATCCCTGTTATTGTCGGTGTCATTATTCGATCCATTATCTCCCTGAAGATATCAGATGTTACAATAGGTGCTGGAGAGTAAGCCCCCATACCACCAGTGTTTGTCCCCTTATCCCCATCATAGATTCTCTTATGATCCTGTGAAGATACCATTGGGAGGATCTTTTCCCCATCTGTAAATACCATAAAGGATACCTCTTCTCCTTCCATGAATTCCTCAATCACTACCCGATCCCCAGCCTTACCAAAGACCCTCTCCTCCATGATCAAATCGATTGCCTTTATCGCCTCTTTCTCTTTGTGACATATAATCACACCCTTGCCTCCTGTAAGACCATCTGCCTTTACAACCATAGGTGCCCCTATCTCCTTTATATATCTCTTTGCATCATCTGGGGAATCGAATATGGCATATCGAGGTATCGGTATACCATATCTTTTGAGGAGATCCTTTGTGAACCCCTTACTACCCTCTATCTCTGCCCCCTTTTTATTTGGTCCAAAGATCTTAAGCCCTCTACCTTCAAATTCATCTACTATGCCAAGGGTAAGGGGGAGTTCTGGTCCAACAACGGTTAGATCTATACCTTCTTCCTCTGCAAATCTGGCCAAGGTATTAATATCATCAGCCTTTATATCTACATTCTCAGCAATCTTTTGTGTCCCTCCATTCCCAGGGGCACAATATACCTTTGAGACCTTTGGACTCTGATGGATCTTCCATACAAGGCTATGCTCCCTTCCTCCACCCCCGATTACCAATACCTTCATAGACTTGTCCCTCCTTGGGATCATCCCTTCCTCTTCAGTGTTTAAAATGTCTTATCCCTGTAAAGACCATAGTGGCATTATACTTATCAGCAGCATTTATAACATCATCATCTCTGATAGAGCCACCAGGCTGTATGATCGCGGTTACCCCAGCCTCTACCGCTATATCAATCGCATCCCTGAAGGGGAAAAAGGCATCTGATGCCATTGCCGATCCCTTTAAAGACCTATTCGCCTTCATCACTGCAATCTTAGCAGAATCTACACGACTCATCTGACCCGCACCGATACCAAGGGTCTGATCAGACAAGGAATATACTATCGCATTTGATTTGACATGCTTTACTACCTTCCATGCAAACCTCATTCTCCTCCATTCCTCTTCTGTTGGCTTCCTTTTGGTCACTATCTTGAGTTGATCCTCCTTCAGATCTAGATAGTCTGATTCCTGAAGGAGTATTCCACCTCCTACCTTTTTCATGTCATACTCTATAGATATCTCTGGATTACTTATCTTAAGCCCCTTCAATTCCATCAACCTTAGGTCCTTTTTCTTTTTTAATATCTCTAATGAACCATCATCAAAACCAGGTGCTATAACCCCCTCTATAAAGGTTGAGGATATCTCCTCGGCTGTCTCTATATCCACATCCCTATTAAACCCTACAACCCCACCAAAGGCAGATACAGGGTCGGTCTCCCTTGCCTTTCTGTATGCCTCAATCAGCCTTTGTCCCAGACCTACCCCACATGGGTTGGTATGTTTTATAATAACAGCCGCAGGGACGCTAAACTCTCTTATCACACCTATAGCTGCATTCAGGTCAATTATATTATTAAAGGAGAGCTCCTTTCCGTGGAGTTTTGTTGCATGTGATATATCTACACCCCTGTCTCTATCTCCACTATTTGGTCTCAATTCTCTGTAAAAGGCAGCCCTCTGATGAGGATTCTCCCCATATCTCATATCCTCGATCTTTACAAATCTCATGTTCAGTATTGGTGGAAGATCTTTAGTCCTCTCCCCGATCCTTTCACTCAGGTAATTTGCGATAAGGCTGTCATACCTGGCTGTATGTTGAAATACCTCCTTTGCTAGCCTCAATCTTGTTTTATTACTCAACCTTCTGTCATTACCTTTTAACTCTTTTATAACAATACTATAATCGTCAGGATTTACCACTACAGCAACATCACTGAAATTCTTGGCAGCAGACCGCAGGACCGCAGGACCGCCAATATCAATATTCTCTATTGCATCTTCAAATGTACATCCATCATTGGAGATGGTCTCCTCAAAAGGATAGAGGTTGACAACCACCAGATCAATCGATTTTATCCCCTGTGATTCTATCTCATCCCTGTGTCTTTCATTTCCCCTTTTCCATAATATCCCTCCATGTATCTTAGGATGGAGGGTCTTAATCCTCCCATCAAGCATCTCCGGAAATCCGGTGTAGTCTGAGACATATATCACATTAATGCCATTCTCTTTTAGAAGCCTTGCTGTCCCCCCTGTAGATATGATCTCCACGCCCATATCTACAAGCTCTTTTGCAAATGCTACTATTTCTTCCTTATCTGATACACTTATCAATGCACGTTTAATCTTATCCATAATCTCCTCCTCCTATAGGTAAACATATCTTGAAGGTACTATAGATTTCCATATAACAAATTACACTGCGTTATCAGTCGAAATCCTCGACAGCGTACCGCTCAGTACGCCTTACTCGGATTTCTCCCTCTAGCCTTGTGTAATTTATAGAGCACTGTAATAGTGCTCTATTTATTATCTGAAAATCTATACCTCCCCCTTCCTTACTTTTAACCTCTATCCCCCCATTATGGGCATCAAAATTATTATACATATTTTGAACTACTAAAGAAAGGATAGATGCGAAGTTCTTGTAATCCCTCAGTAATAACTTATACCATTACCACCCTTCACTGAGGGATTACATTATAAGACTTTTTGATCTTGATTTTATAATTTTAAGTTTGTATAATGTAATCAGCAAATATTTTTAACATATAGATTTCCATATAACAAATTACACGGCGTTATCAGTCGAAATCCTCGACGGCGTACCGCTCAGTACGCCTTACTCGGATTTCTCCCTCTAGCCTTGTGTAATTTATTATCTGA
>JACRGM010000056.1 GCA_016212345.1 Nitrospinota bacterium | reverse complement strand
TTTACTTACGATGGCCTCCTCAAAGGAGTGGGTGAAACTGTTGGAAGAGGGGTGATATATACAGCGGTATATACTACCGCTATGGTGGTGTTTGGTATATATGCTATTATGACCAAATACAAGACATCATTTCGCCAGACCCTTCGATTTTGCTCCTTCTTCTTTTTCCAGATAGTGATATTTTTTATATTACCATACTTTATCCTTAATCAGGCCTTTTATGAGAGTCATGGGCAAAATTTCTTATTAAAGCCTGGTCTCTCGTGGGGTCTTGTCTATCCCTGGCCCCTTCAGAGTTATCCCTTCATGGAACAGGGTGTAGCAGCAATGCACGGTTCAAATATATGGAGTGGTCAGCCTATACCTGCTCAAGAAGCCGCTACTTCAGTAAAGCCGTTTATATATACACTTATTTTGGCATTCGTGGCGATCCCTATATTTGTCTATTTTCTGGGTAAGAGATTCTGTTCATGGATATGTAGCTGTGGAGGGCTTGGAGAGACATTAGGTGATCCATTCCGTAAATATGCGGGAAAGGGGTGGCGAGCTAAGGAACATGAAGATATTGGAATTGCGATATTGATATCCAATGTGTTGGTATTTGGGTATGTACTTATAGTAGGGGTAGATATAGTAAGTCGCGGTTGGTATACTGATATAGTTGATATATGGCTGGCAGGTATAATCCCTATTGCACTAACCTTCTTTTATGGTGGGAGGGTCTGGTGTAGGGCGTGGTGTCCTCTTGCAACCTATATGTCGCTTATTGGTAAGTATATTAGTAGCCGTTTTCGTCTTAGCGTAGATAAGTCTAAGTGTATGGGATGTTATGAATGTACACGAAGTTGTCAAATGGGGATAGACGTCATGGAGTATGTCCAGAAAGGTGAGGACATTACACTGAAAAACGCACGGGTCTGTGTTGGGTGTGGTATCTGTGTCTTTACATGTCCTATGAAGGCACTCAAACTTGGGAAAAGAGAGGCCCTTGCGGCAGCCTAAAATAGTCGTTAGTAATTAGTTGTTAGTATTCTCGTTCCCAAGCTCCAGCTTGGGAACGTTTATGTCCAATGTAGGGAGTTGTAATGCTTTGGATTCCCATGATGAGATTCCTATTGCGGAGCAAAGCGGAGTTAAGTTCATAGAATAATATTAGCCTCATGGCGCGAAAGTGTGGGTAGAAAAAAATACCCATTATTTTTATCTGACAGTATTAGAGGCTGTGGAAATGTGGATAACTCCTTTTGGGGATAGGGGGATGGATGCTGGGACAAAAGGTTAGAACAACAGAGAGGAGAGATATAGATTTTCAGATAATAAATTACAAAGGATAGAGGGAGAAATCCAAGTAGGGGCGAACTTTATGTTCGCCCATTAAGAAAGGGGGGATTAAGATGGAGGAAAGAGATATAAAAATTAAAATAGTTTACAATGTTACTGGGATTCTTACATGGGCGGTATTTTTGATGTTTTTTGGCGAAGTGATGGGTCTATTCTCTACTCAGATGCTGAAAGAACCTGTGCTTATGAACAAGGCCTTTTATATCTGTATTGTAAGTTATTTTGTTATAGTTGGGCTTATAATGTGGTTTAGGAATAGAAGGTATAGAGAGAAGCAGAGTTAGAAAGTCTGAGCGTAATTTAAGAAAAAAATAAATCTTGACATTTTTTTTGTTTTGGTATCATCAGCTTATTGAGATATTAATTTATTCCTACATGCGAATAATTTATTAATCATATATTAAGAAAGGAGGATAAGTCTTTTATATGGAGATAAAGTCAGATAAGTTTCTAGATTGTAAGGGCTTAAATTGTCCTTTACCAATATTGAAGACAAAAAAGGCGATAGAGGATCTTCAAATAGGTCAGATACTTGAGATGCATGCTACAGACCCGGGTTCGAAAAACGATATGGCTGCATGGTCAAAAAGGACAGGTAATGAGATTATAAAGACAAACGAAAATAATGGTGTCTTTATCTTCTTTGTAAGAAAGACTTCTTTGTAAGAAAGACTAATTAGAAAGGAGGGGAGAAAAGGGATGGCCGAAAAAAAACCAAAGAAAAGGATAGCAATAATTGCTTCTAAAGGGACTCTAGATATGGCCTATCCGCCACTTATTCTTGCAACTACAGCAATCGCAATGGATATGGAGGCAGGTATATTCTTTACCTTCTATGGTCTGAATATTATTAAAAAGAGCACCATGAATTCCTTAAAGATTGCACCATTAGGAAATCCTGCAATGCCTGTTCCAATGCCAAATATAATAGGTGCCCTTCCTGGTATGACTGCAATGGCGACAGTGATGATGAAGAGTTGGATGGGTAAGGCTAATGTCGCCACTATACCTCAATTAATCCAGACTGCGATTGATGGTGGGGTTAGGTTGTGGGCATGTCAGATGGCAATGGAGGTGATGGGGCTGAAGAAATCAGACCTTATAGATGGTATTGAAGATCCAGTAGGTGCTGCTACATTTCTTGATTATGCAGTAGATGCAGATGTCTCTCTTTTTATTTAATAGGTACAACCCAAAATCCGATTTAGGATTTTGGGGAAATCGTCAAGATTAAGAGATGAAGAGGTATAGTCAATAATGAGGGAGAAGATATAAAATATCTTCAAAGAAAGGAGTTGAGGTATGAAGTTTAACAATAGAGTGTCAAAGATTCCTATTGTTATCTTAGGAATCTTTATTATCTCTTTTTTAAGCTGTAAGAAAGAGGAGATCAAGCCTGCTATACCAAAAGGACCAGAATATGGTGTAGTAAAAGATACATTGGGAAGGCCAGTCGGGGGTGCATCAGTCTATTTGGTACCAGCTTCTGAGCAGGCGGCTTCATGTAATCCAAACAGACTAGAATATTCTCCAACCGTGCCTCATATTATACGTCCGCAGGGTGAAAGGGCCTCCTTTATCCATGGGGCAGATGCAAACGTATATCTCGGTTCAATTGATGAGCCTTTAGAGTATGTGGTATATCTAACACCTAAACCAGGGACATGGCAGGTGGCATATACAGACCCAGAGGGGAGATACTGGTTTAAAGATGTTAAACCAGGTGATTATTATATCTATATAAAGCCACCCATGAAAGAGCACCACATCCCTGGAGGGAGTAGATGCTGTGCAATCACGAGTATTAAGGGTGATGAAGATACAAGAAAAGAGATCACCTTGTTCAGGAATGTCTCTCTTGAGGAGATGGGAAAGGATTGGGATTTTCTCTTTTATCCTGGGAATCAACCGACACCAGATGGACTCTATGGTATCCGTGCCGAGGATTGTGGAGAGTGTCATATAGAACAATATATTGAATGGAAGGACTCTTCTCATGCCCAA
>JACRGM010000060.1 GCA_016212345.1 Nitrospinota bacterium | reverse complement strand
CCCCTTAATAAAGGGGGTTAGGGGGTTGTTATTCCGATAGCTTTAATATCATATTGATTTATATGGCTACATCTAACCGTACAGGTCGAAATATTTCTTTCTTTTAAACTGTTAACTACTTTTTGCTTAAATATGAAGGATGCCTTTTTTCGTATTAATTTTTATTGACCTTAAGTATAATTGAGATATATAGTATAATATTATAGTTAACGATAATAATAAGTATATATGACTTAAAAATAAATCCTAAATTCAAAACAATAGATTTTAGAGGGCGTTTTGAACTTTTGGATTTTGAGATTGTTTAGGATTTAGATTAAGAGAGCCCTAAAGCCCTGAGAGGGAGGAATATTATCATGAAGTTGTTTATAGACACGGCGGATATAGATGAGATCAAGGAGGCATACAGTCTTGGGATTATAGATGGCATTACAACAAATCCATCGCTTATAGCCAAGACAGGTAAGAATTTTGAGAGTGTTATAAACGAGATATGTTCTATTGTAGACGGACCGATCAGTGTAGAGGCGCTAAGCAAAGAATATAATGATATAATAGAAGAGGCACATCAACTATCAAAGATTAGTAAAAATATTGTAATTAAAATTCCCATTACAGATCAAGGACTTAAGGCAGTAAAAAGGTTAAGCCAGGAAGATATTCCTACAAATGTTACATTGATCTTTTCCCCTGCCCAGGCGCTATTAGCAGCAAAAGCAGGTGCCACCTATGTTAGTCCATTCATAGGGAGGCTTGATGATATCAGCCATATAGGGATGGATGTAGTAGATCAGATAATTACTATATATAATAATTATGATATACAAACAGAGGTTATAGTAGCCAGTGTCAGAAATCCTCTCCATATCCTAGATGCCGCATTACTAGGTGCAGATATTGTGACTATACCCTTCAGGGTTATACAACAACTAACCAAGCATCCTCTCACCGATATTGGGATGGAGAGGTTTCTTGTCGACTGGGAAAAGGTGCCAAAGAAGAAAGGAGGGTAACTATTTAGCCGTTAAACGGTTAAATAGTATTGAAAAAAGGAGACTAAATATTGCCAATATTTGAATACAACTGTTTAGAATGTGAAAAGGACTTTGAGATGTTACTTTATGGTGGATCTGAGGATATAAGATGTCCATACTGTGGAAAGGATAAGGTAAAGAAGATCCTTTCTACCTTTAGTTCAAAAAGTGGTGATAGATTTACAAGTTCCTCAGGGGGCAACTGTTCCTCTTGTTCTACAAGGTCACCAAGTGCCTGCAGTACATGTAGGTAAAAAGAATTATGCCGACTACAGTCGGTACAAAGGAGGATGAGAATCCTTATCTATAGGGGAGATATTTGGTTATGCACAATAATATGAATAATATAATTCTCTTTTCAAAAAAGGTTTTATTCCCTTTCCTCATAACACTTATAGTGGTTATACTGCTAAATGGTTGCGCAGTTCTACCACTATTCAATCGATCAAAAACAGTAGAAGAGATCAAAGAGGTCGATATGATGGGATCGTTGATGATAGAAATCAAACAATTACAAGCACAGCAAGAAGCAACCTCAGCAAAGATAAAGGAATTAGAAGAGATGGTAAATTCTATGGAACCTAATTTCCAAGAGATGATGATGGAGTTGAATGAAAGGATCGAATATATAGAGTCAAAGATTAGTACAGCCAGAATAGATCTTGATGATCTAATAAAAGAGATCAATAAACTAAAGGTCAAAAAGGAGTTGAAGTTAGAGGAGTTAGAGGAGGGTTCTCCGCACTCCTCCACATATCCAATCCCCTTGGAAACTATGATCCCAGTAAATAAAGAGAGAGAGATTCAGAAAGGTTATGCAAGGGCACTTAATTTTTTTAACGATAAGAGATATGAAGATTCTCTGGAACTTCTTCAGAGTCTATCTATAGAAGATTCTCCTGAGGATCTAAGGGACAATATAATATTCTGGATAGGGGATTGTTACTATAAGTTAAAAAGATATAATGAGGCCATCGGAGAGTTTTACAGGATTATTGAAGAATATCCCCACAGCAGTAAGGTTATAGAGGCCAAAGAGAAGATCGGGTTTTCTTACTACATGATGGATGCAGATGATAGGGCTTTAAAGATATTTAAGGAGATATTAAATAAGACCCCCCCTCCAGATATCAAGACCAGGGTTAAAGAAAAGATAAAAGAGATTGAGTTAAGAACTAAGAAAGGATAAATAATTATAACCTATAGATTTTCAGATAATAAATTACACAAGGCTAGAGGGAGAAATCCGAGTAAGGCGTACTGAGCGGTACGCCGTCGAGGATTTCGACTGATAACGCCGTGTAATTTGTTATATGGAAATCTATAATTGAGTGATTCTTTACACATAATCTGCATAAAAGAGAGTAACAGCAATAGTCTTGAAGGGATATGGTCCTGACATAAGTCCCTCCTCTATAATTGAGACATAATCCCACAAAAAAGAGTAACAGCAAAAGATTAGACAAATAAAAAATAGATTATATATAGGGATAAGAAATTAAAAATTGAATTT
>JACRGM010000059.1 GCA_016212345.1 Nitrospinota bacterium | reverse complement strand
TACTCTTGTTTGTTTAGTTTCTTTGGTTTGTTTAGTTTATAAGTTTTTATGTTATTAGGTAGAAACATGGGATCGCGTCTTGAATTTTGACATTCCCCTTATTAGCGACTCTGCAGGCCAACAATAAAACCTTACACTTCCTTAACTTTAACAATCCCAGCAGCCTTGCTGATCATTTCGTTATCCAAAGTCGCTAAAGATGTGCCGTATTACTTGGCAGTCTGTACCACTACCGCATCCATCCCCCTCAATCCAGTCTCTATGGCAATATCGGATGCTTCTGATGCTGATTCCGGGTCTACTATTGTGAAATTTAACGTATCCACTGACAGCAGTTCTTTTTTAACCTCCAGTGCCAGAGCTTTATCACCCGTTCTACGTCTGATTGCAGATACAACTTCCACAAGAACTATATATGGCATTATAGCTACAGCCTTTCCGGTGAGGACATCTTCCCATGTAAGTTCAAACTGATTTCAGAGAAATAACTCTACCCAACGTTACAAATTAAGATTTTATGCGGCTTTAGCCAGATTAGAATTATTAGCGTATGTTTTTAAAAGCATGGGTTTACCTGTTCTTATATAATGCCTCAAACTTTCTGTTATGAATTTGGGAAACGAAATAGTACGTAATTTACAGGTTACATAAATAGAAAGTAAAATAGCATAAGCATTTGCTCCTTTAACTGATGCACTTCCACCAGAAATTTTTCTTTTTAGAACCCCTATGCGAATCAGATATTCCGCAAAATTATTATGACATGAAAGAGAAAGAGAAAAAAGGGGAAAAGGGGACAGGCTCCTTTTTATAATTCTTTCCTTCCTTTTCTTGGCATTCCCCTCGGCCTGATTGTAGATTCCAATACTTCGGGGTCAAATCTTGCAATATCAATATTGAGCCTGAAGTAGAAATTGCAGAGAGATTATGCTATTTCACAGCTTCGACAGGAAGATTTTCGATGTTCACGTTAACTATATCAGATAGACTGAACCTCTGGCTTACGTCTAATACCTCTATGCCTATGAACTGCCCTTTTTCATCAAAATCTACTACAACCCCATCCTCTATTTCCTTAGATTTCGCCACGTATTCTTCCCTGAAATATACATAAATTGCATCTGCCTCTTTGCTATATTCTATTTTCATGCAATCCTCCTTTATGCTTTATCTATAGCACTTATTATAAGATTTTCATGAGAAAATTTCTTATAGGTGACTTTAATATATCTTTTCCCGATTGTCTTATAAGCATTTGTCCTTCCTCTTATAGATTCTTCTATTTTGTCAGGATTATTTATAACCATAAAAATTTCTTCTTCATACTCTTGGATCAAGTTCAATTCTTTCTAATGGAAACATCCTCATTTCCTCCTCAATATTGTAATTATATCATAAAAATTCAAAAAAAAGACAGGCTACCGCCATTCCTATGCTATGGATAGGGCTATAATTTGTTCTCGTTCCCAAGCTCCTGATTGGGAACGTTTTATGTCACAAAAGCCCCTGCTTTGAAGAAGCAGAGCTTCTTACTCAAAGGCGTTGCTAAGCAGGAGCTTAGCAACGAGAGATTAATATGTTGTAACTTACCTCAACTTATTGAGAACTTACTAATATTTAATGTAACGCTTTGATTGTATTGACCACACCAATTACGGTTGACCCATATTCGATCGATTGTCGCATTAGCCAGTACAGGATCAGGAAATATCTGTGGCCATTCATCTTGTAATATACACACACATTTTGCACGTCTACTATTAAAAAATTAGTTGACACTTTTTGAAAAACAGATACCCCGCCTCCATAGCATCTCACTCCCAAAAGCTCATATTCTTGAGCGAATCGAAAGAGAAGGAGGAAAGATATGCCAAGCGGGAAGAAGTATAGTAAGGAATTTAAGTTGCAGGTTATCAATGAGTACATCACATCAGGGCTATCCAGATTGGAATTAGCCAAGAAGCATAATATCAATGAGTCTTCAGTCTCTCATTGGAAGAGTATTTATGAAAAAAAGGGAGAGGAAGGGTTAGAGAATAGACCTAGTATTCCTTTGAGGATTCCTAAAAGGAGAGCGAAGAGGATAGAGGCAAAGGTATTAGAGGAGAAGAATATTAATCCTAGGTTTGGTCCCAAAGGTCTCTCTGAACATCTGAAGAGATTCAAGGGGATATTCTTAAGTCCAGCCACAGTAGGGAAGATATTTAAGAAACATGGGGTAAAGGGTGCCATAGATGAGTATCAGGATAGGGCATATGTTCAGAATCCCAATAAACAGAAGGAGATAGAGGGAGAGCTACTTCATGACATAGGCGAATGGGAGAGGTTTGAGAGGCCAAATCCTAATGATCTCTGGATGATGGATATTATGACCTTTTTTGTGCGAGGTGTGAATCGTCTCTATCTAATAACCTCTATGGATGATCACTCAAGGTTCATCATAGGTTGGGGGCTATTCAGGGATCAAGAAGCAGAGAATGTATTAGAGGTACTTAAGTCTGCATTACTTAAGTATGGTGCTCCCAAAGAGATACTTACGGACCGGGGTATGCAGTTTACTGCATGGAAAGGTGTGACAAAGTTCCAGAAGATGTTAGAGAAGATAGGAGCAAAGCATATAAAGGCCTCGCCTGGACATCCCCAGACACTTGGGAAGTTGGAGAGATACCACCAAAGCTTAAGGCGAGAACTGATAGATGTGGAGGTGTTTCGTTCTCAGGAAGAGGCGTCCTCAAGGATCTCCTCATATGTTGAACATTATAATTTCTCAAGGGCCCATCAAGGGCTTGGAGGATTCACACCTTCAGATAGATACTTTGGTGTAGTAGAGGGTGTAAAAAGATATATGGATATGATAAAAGAACCTGCAACTGAAGGAGAGGAGTCAATTCATATAGGCCGTAAGCCTCTATTGTATCTGTTCGGTAAATTCATGGAGCATGATATCCGGATCATTGAGACAGCAGGAAGGGTAGAGGTCTGGTCAGATGGAAAGATTCTTAAGATATTAGAGATTGGTAGATAAGAAGATATAGGGGTTTCCTCTTTTTGAGGAGATATGATATCTTATCTCCTTATTAACCATATAAGGAGGAAAACCCCTATGAAAAGAATCATATCACAAAGGAAGGAAGAATTTAAGAGATATTTTTATCAGGTAGAATTAGGAGAGAAGAAGGTAAGTGATGTGGTCAGAATAATGGGAATAAGTAGTGAGGGCTATTATAAGAAGATTAGAGAACTCAAATCAGCTATAGATGGGATATTGGCCCGTGGTAAAACTGGCAGGAAGCCTAAAGGATATATAAAGGATATAGATAAAGCTAATAAAGAGATAAGTAGCCTCAAGGAGGAACTAAGAGATAGAGATATTATTATCTCTACTCTCAGGAAGGCCGTAGTACTAAAGGATACACTGTTATGGATGCTCACATTTTTACTATCCCTGATAAGTGAGAAGCTCAAGCTTGATGTTGGTCTTAAATACAGGAGATTTGGTAAGGAGGCAAAGGTGAAGATTTTGGAATTTATGAGGGTATTTCTTGAGCTTGGTGGTACGAAGAAGGAATTCTCTGAGTTTATTGGTAAGAGTTTGAGGAGCATTCTTAACTGGGAGAAAAAGGAGAAGGAAGGTGATCTGGAGGATAAGAGCTCCAGACCATTAAGTAGTCCGTCCTTGTTGCCTTTATGGATAGTAAGGGTGATAAAGAAGATAAAGGAGCGGTTTCCCCACTGGAGCGCGAGGCAGATAAGTTTTTATATGGGGAGGCTTAAGTGGGCCCATCTTCATGTATCCGCATCCACTGTAGCGAAGGTATTAAGGGGTGAATATGATGGAGTAGTGCCTTCAGAATACCATAGGAGAAGGAATAAGAGGCCTCCGAAGGATAGAAAGAAGCTACATACCTTTTTAGTGCCTAATATGACATGGTGTGCTGATTTTTTCCATGTAGTGGTAGATGAGGTAAAATATTACGGTTTTATAATTATCGATGAGGCCTCCCGATATGTATTAGGGATTAAGATCATGAAAGAGACCTCGACAAGGGCGGTATTGAGATTTATAAGAGGACTTATCCTCAGTTATGGAGCTCCATTAATATTTAAGACGGATAATGGTCCTGAATTTAGAGAAGAGTTCAGTAGAGGGATAGGAAGGATGGGTCTATATCATTTACCTTCTCCCCGATGGTATGCCCCATTTAACGGTAAGATAGGGAGAGCAATAGGAAAAATAAGAGTCTATTTAAGGGCAACAGGAGAAATAGTGGAGGATAAGATTGAAGGATTCTTAAGAGAATGGAGGTGGGAAGTGAACTACCTGAGTTACAATGAAGCCCTTGGTGGACTCACTCCTGAAGATATATACCTTAAGGGTGAGAGATATGAGTTACCCAGTAGCACAGAGGTGATATCTGTGAAGATGGTAGATGGAGAGGTTGTGCTCAGGTTCACTGACCGTAATGGGAAGAAGGCCAAGGCCACCATGGAGAAAGTGATAGCATAAGACAGACAATGATTTGTCTTTATAAGCTGGTGTCACAATGTAGTGTATAATAATTTTTGTATTCCCATTGAACTTTAGTCGTAATTTTAGTATACTTATTTATGCCCGGGGAAACGGATATAGGCTCTGCGGGGACGCAACCTACAAAGGGATACTTGGGTAGAGTGATATACAAGGGTATATCGTATCTCACCTGGGCTCGATGTTCAGGGGAGTCCAAATTGTGATATACCCTTGGTTGAGCTCTTTATGCCTTAAAAAATCCGCTTCCCCCCTTGAGGGGGGACGGGAGGGGGGTGAAAACACCCTAAAGAAAAGGCAATTGTAAAGGAGGTGATTTAAAGAAGCAAAATAACTGAAACTGTACTTAAGTGTGGAGTCAATTAACTTGTGAGATGCAGAGAGGAGGAATTTTATTATATCTTAGGTGTCAACCAATTTCCTCATCATTTCTGTGCATAATGTGTTTAGACAGAACAGTTAATCCTTTTCTTTATAATCACCAAAGCCCGAAAAATTGTTTTTGTCTCCATATAAAACGGGAGAGGTTCAGAACACTTGTTTCTGACCTTGAAAAAGAAATTGATTTTTTAAATTTTAGGAATAAGCTTTCGGTAAATGAGATAGCAACAATGTTAAGAGAATTTGGGGTATCGAAAGTTATGAATAGTTTCATTAGATATTTTAGCGGATAGATATCATCAAAACTATGAGGCGGTATAACTAATTTGAAAATATTGCTTATTGAACCACCAGCAGTTTCTAAATTCGGCAATCAGAGAATCTTCGGTGGCAATGGGAGCAATAAGAGCGATTTTAGGAAGCCGCCCCTGGACCTTATGATGATTTCTGGTTATTTGAGAAAGGAAGGATTTGACAATACACTTATTGATGCCAATGCCTCTAAGAGAACTATGGAAGACGTGAAAGAGGTTATTAAAAAAGAACTCCCCGACTTAGTCTTCTTTTCAACATCCACATGTACAATCTATAAAGACCTGCTCGTTGCAAAGGTTGCCAAAGAGGTAAATCCATCGGTAATTACAGTGGCTATAGGCACACATGTAATGGCATTGCCTGAGGAGACTTTTAAAGAATCGGAGTATTTAGATGTTATTATTTATTCGTAACCGTTCACGGTTTTTTTCTCAGTACAATTTGGGAACATTCTCAAATTGTCACAAGTACACAAGTACCTTGTAAATAATTCCCCCTTAGTCCTTGACGGTGGAAGCTCAGGGATTAAATAGTTTCCACTGATTATTTC
>JACRGM010000058.1 GCA_016212345.1 Nitrospinota bacterium | reverse complement strand
GGAGACCCAGGTAATCATCATGACCGCATATGGAGAGGTTGAAACCGCTGTATCTGCATTAAAACTTGGGGCCTATGATTATATAAAGAAACCCTTTCTTTTGGATGATATGATCCTTGTCTGTGAGAAGGCACTAGAGACCGTGAGGCTGAAGAGGGAGGTTCAGGATCTTCGGGGAAGATATAGAGAGGAGTATGGATTTGATAATATTGTAGGGAATAGTCCACCAATGAAGGAGGTATTTGAACATATAAAAAATATTGCTACAAGCGATACCAGCACTATACTTTTACGTGGTGAAAGTGGGACAGGCAAAGACCTGGTTGCTAAGACAATTCACTTCCAGAGCTCAAGATTCAATAAACCCTTTGTTGAGATCAATTGCGCAGCTATACCTGATACCCTACTTGAGAGTGAGTTACTTGGACATGAAAGAGGTGCCTTTACAGATGCCAGGGAACTCAAGAAGGGTCTCTTCGAAAAGGCAAGTGGTGGGACAATATTCTTGGATGAGATCGGGAATATGAACCCTATTATGCAAGCAAAGCTTCTGAAAATAATAGAGGATAAAAAGGTAAGGAGGGTCGGGGGACTAGAGGATATCGAGGTCAATGTAAGGATTATTGCAGCCACTAATCTCGATTTATGGTCTGCTGTGAATAAGGGTAACTTCAGGGAAGACCTCTACTATAGACTCAAGATATTTCCTATCTATCTCCCTCCTTTAAGGGAACATAAAGAGGATATCCCTTTGCTTATAAAATATTTTCTTGATAGGTTTAACAGGGAATTTAAGAAGAGGATAATAGGGGTATCAGAAGAGGCCATAAGACTTCTTATGAATTATGGTTGGCCTGGAAATGTAAGAGAGTTAAAGAATGTGATCGAGAGGGGAGTAATAGTGGGAAAAGGGGATACTATCCTACCAGAGCATTTCCCTAAAGAGATTAATAGCCCAGATAGTTCAAAGAGAGAGATCTTCAATCTCCCTCCTGATGGGATATCCTTAGAGGATGTGGAGAGGGGTTTTATCTTACAGGCCTTGATAAGGAGACGTGGTAATAAGACACAGGCAGCTAGGTTACTCAATATCTCAAGAGATACCCTAAGATATCGTATGAAGAAGTTGAATATTGAGTTTAAAGATATTGAAACCGGGTGATTTAACCCACCTATTGGGTGATATGCCCCACTTTGTATCATCCTTCTATTACTTCAAATATCCTTCAGAAAACAGATATTCCTTTATATTCAAATAATTATAACTCATTCCTAGATTATGGCATAGAAGTTGTATTCTTTATAAGAATATGCAGAGGTAAAAGAGTATTTTCTATCAGTCCCCTCTCCCCAAAGGTGGCTGGCTGGATGGCATGGACAAACTTGTTTGTCCGTGCTTGTTTGTCCGTGCTTGTTTGTCCGTGCTTGTTTGTCCGTGCTTGTTTGTCCGTGCCTTTGTGGAAGGGTGAGGGGTTATTTTCATAGAAAGGGGGTGAAATATAGATGAAGTTCCCTATAAAGTATCTATTTTGGATCCTCGGAGGTTCTCTCTTCCTATTCTCCTATTCTGGATCTAATGCATGGATTCAGGGAGGAAGCACAAGCGATAATCTGTTGGCGATCCATGATAAAGATTCTCCCAATTACAATACCGATTGTATTGGATGTCATGGAGATATGCAGGATATTGGGACACTCGATCCATATCTTGTGGAGGCACACTCTATTAATATGTCAACAAGGATGTGTTCCATCCCAAGTAGCGGCAATAAGAGATGTTGGTACTGCCATAGAGATGGTACTGATCTCCTGGAAAAATCAGCAGGGAATCTAAGAAGGAATGTTGATGTTGCCATATGTGCCCAATGCCATGGTCCTAAGGGCCCTGGTAAGGTATTGTACCTTACAGGTGGTGGTATGATGTAGTATGATATGATGTAGTTGGAACTCGTTGTAAGTGGAGAAAAATCGTTTGAAGATATTTTGACGAAAGCGAAAGGAGGAGAAAAGGATATGGGTGAAAGAGATAAAAATCCCATAAAAAGCTGGTTAAATCCAGAGATAAAGAGGCGTACATTCTTGCAGGTAAGCAGTACCCTTGCCCTTGCCTCTGCTGGAGTAGTAGGATCATTTATCAAGCCAGGAAAGGCACAGGCTCAACCCTATGGTGAAAATCCGCCAGATACTACCGATGGCCTCTGTGTGTTAAGAAGCGCCTGTCAGATGTGTCATTCAAGGTGCGGGATTCAGGCGACATTAAAGGATGGGGTACTTATAAAGATAGATGGTAACCCCTATCATCCCAATAATATGTCTCCTGATGAGAGGTTAAATTATGGCACAGATACAACCACTGCAGATACAACAAGGGGCCGTTTATGCCTGAAGGGTCAGTCAGGGATCCAAACCGTATATGACCCTTATCGTATCAAGCAACCTCTAAAGAGGGTAGGCTCAAGGGGTTCAGGACAATGGGAGGCAATTTCATGGCCACAGGCATTCTCAGAGATCGCCACACAGATAAATACCTTGATTCCTCAGGGAACAAGATATAGCGATATGGATCCTCTTAACACTAAAAAAGGTAAAAATACCAATCTCCTCGGTTTTTCCCCCGGCCGAACTGTTGAAGCAGAAATGAGTGAGAGGATATGGAAATATGGATGGGGGACAGCCAATTATGCCCTAGGTCATACGAGTATATGTGAGTCCAGCCGGCATGTGGCAAATGAGCTTATAACATGGGAGTACAAGACATCAGGCGGGAAAAACAGTATGGGTGCTGGACGGTCAAGTGGATGGCAGCCTGATATCCTTGGGGCAGAGTATATTATCTACTTTGGGTCAAATCCATTAGAGGCAGGTTTCCCAATGCTTGGCATGGCCAGAAATCTCATGGAGTTTAAGAAGAATGGTAAATATGTGGTAGTAGATCCTCGTTTCTCTAATAGTGCGGCACAGGCACATCAGTGGGTACCCATTAAGCCAGGAGGAGATTCTGCCATGGCAATGGGGATGGCACGATGGATAATAGAAAACAATAGATACGATAAAATCTATCTGGAGAATACAAATCCTACCTCTGCAGGGCTTGACAATGAGACGACATATACAGATTCCACATATTTAGTGAGGCTTGATAATAAACCCTATGCCTATCTGAAGGCATCTGATATAGGTATAGGTGGTAATGAAAATGTTGTCTGGTCAGGTGGTGAGGCAAAGAAATATGATGCTGTGCCTCATGGTGAGCTTGATGTTGAGGTGACAGTAAAGGGTATTAAGTGTAAGACAGGATTTAGATTATTCAAGGAAGAGGCATTAACTAGGTCAATATCTCAGTATGCCGCTATCGCTGGTGTTGATACAACTCTCATTACTGGCCTTGCCAATGAACTGACTAATCATGGCAAAAAGGCGGTTGTTGGACATTACAGGGGGCCATGTAAACATACAAATGGTCTCTATGCTGTATTGGCTATACAGCACTTAAACACCCTGATAGGGAATTATGACTGGAAAGGTGGATGTACCCCTGGTGCTGGCGGATGGGGACATACCTCAGGTGTGGTAACACTCAGTAGTGTAAGCGGTGCCCCAGGATATGGTGGAGTGGGGATCGCGAGGTGCAAAAAATTCTATGATCCTTCAGAGATAGGAGATCTCTTTAAAGGGTATCCAGCACCAAGACAGTGGTTCCCCTTTGGAACTCATGGAAATTATCAGGAGGTCATACCGAGCATAGTTCAGGGATATCCCTATGATATGAAGGTGATGATCACATACTGGAATGCCTGGCCATACGCCACACCTGCGCTAAGAAAGGTATTCAAGGATGCATTGGTAAATAACAAGATCGAATTGTTTGTCGCAATCACCCCTGTTTATGGAGAGGTCGCTGAATTTGCAGACTATATCCTCCCAGATACAACCTATCTTGAGAAGTTTGGTGTCCCAGGGATCCCATGGAGGGTTGAAAAGGGGACATCATTCCAGCGCCCGGTTGTGGGCAAGTTCGATGGAAGGGAGATAGGTGATCATAATAACTGTTCTGCTATTGAGATAGGACAGCCTAATAACTATACACCTGTCCTGCCAGATACCAAGGCAGTGCTTGATATCCATATAGGTCTTGCTAAGGCCTTAGGCTATGATGGTACTGTTGTGTTCCCTGTTATAGAAAAATCTATTAAGGCTGTTGGAGCAGATGCATTGGGTGCTGGAGAGAATCTCTACAATAGTTGGGATTGGGCATATGCTATTCTGCGAAATATCCAGTTCAGTTCAGGGTTTACTGTTGACACAATACTTCAAAAAGGTGGTGTCTTCAGGGACCCAGGGGATGAATACACAGGAGATAAGCTT
>JACRGM010000016.1 GCA_016212345.1 Nitrospinota bacterium | reverse complement strand
TTCAGATAATAAATTACACAAGGCTAGAGGGAGAAATCCGAGTAAGGCGTACTGAGCGGTACGCCGTCGAGGATTTCGACTGATAACGCCGTGTAATTTGTTATATGGAAATCTATAATTGAGTGATTCTTTACACATAGAGAGTAACAGCAATAGTCTTGAAGGGATATGGTCCTGACATAAGTCCCTCCTCTATAGATTTCCATCTAACCTAAATTGAGACATAATCCCACAAAAGAGAGTAACAGCAAAAGATTAGACAAATAAAAAATAGATTATATATAGGGATAATAAATTAAAAATTGAATTTGCAGAAGAATCGGTATTTTGGGTAAAGTGTTAACTGAAAAATGGTATGAGATATTAGAGAGATATAGAGATGAGGTATCTAGATGTGTATGCTGTGGGATATGTCAGGCTGGATGTCCAACATATGCTGTAACTGGTGATGAATCAATGGTAGCGAGGGGAAAATTGAGCCTTATTGAGGCTGTTCTAAATGGCGATTTAAAACTGACAGATAACTTTAAAGAATGTATGTCAAGATGTACCAGTTGCTTGAGCTGTGTTGAAAATTGCCCTAGTGGTGTTGACCCTGTAAAGATCATAAATGCCGCTAGGGGAGAACTTTTTAAGAACAAAGGATCATATCTGGTATTGAGGTTTGTATTGCAGTACATCCTTAGGAGTGAAAGGCTTCTTTACCCTACAGCAAAGATGATGGGTATGTTGGTAAAATACATTTATAATCCCCTCTTGAGAAGGAGGTATCTCCCTTTTCTCAGGGGAGGGAGAGATAGATTGATCCCTAATATAGGGGAGAGCCATTTAAGGAAGCGGGTCCCTGAGATCGTGAAGGTGAAAAATCCACGGATGAGGGTTGCCCTTTTTACCGGTTGCATGATAGATCTTGTCTATCAGGATATAGGTCTCTCTATTATAGATCTTCTGAAGAGGGCTCAGATTGAGGTGGTCTTACCTCGTGAGCAACTTTGTTGTGGTGCTCCGGGCTACTATAGTGGCGACAGTGATACTGCTATCTTTCTTGCAAAAAAGAATCTCGATATCTATAATTCGTTGGAGGTTGATGCAATAATAACTGATTGCGCCACATGTGGTAGGATGCTAAAAGAGGTATACCGATTACTCTTGGGAGAGAAGAGGATAGCCACTTTGATCCCATCAGAGAAGGTCAATGATGAAAGGGATTCTCTAAATAGATTTACATCAAAAGTGGTTGATATCCATAAATTTATAATAGAGAATATTGATCCTCTTATATATTCGGCAGATAGTAAGGCCGAGAAGATCAGGGTTACATATCATGATCCATGTCATCTATCAAGGGGGCAAGGGGTGAGAAGACCTCCAAGAGAGATATTAAATGCCCTTCGAGGAGTGGAATATATTGAAATGGAGGGTGCTGATAACTGTTGTGGAGGGGCAGGACTCTTCACTATAAGGCATTATGACCTCTCTCTCAATATAGCAGAACAAAAGGCGAGGAGTATAAAAGAGACAGGGGCAGATATAGTTGCTACAGGGTGTCCATCCTGTCAGATGCATCTATCAGATGCCCTGTATAGGGCCAGATTGAATATTAGGGTGATGCATACAGCTCAGCTCCTTATAGTTTAAGGGCTGAAATTTTTGATTGACAAGGGAATCAGATTATGATATAAATTAAAACTCATATATATTAATATTCATATATTATTCTTCTCCCTTTCCCTTAATGGGTTAAAATTATAACCCTCGATTTATAAGCCGTAAGTTATACATAAATGGAGGTTATTACATGAAGATACATGAATATCAGGCAAAGGAGATATTTAAGAGATATGGTGTGCCTGTGCCCAAAGGAGGGATGGCTTGTACCCTAGCCGAGGTAAGAAGGATAGCTGAGGATATCAGTGGACCCGTGGTAGTTAAGGCCCAGATCCATGCAGGAGGGAGAGGGAAAGGTGGGGGTGTGAGGTTGGTCAATAGCCCTAGTGAGGCAGAAGAGATTGCAGAGAAGATGATAGGTATGAAGTTAGTTACTCATCAGACAGGCCCGGAAGGGAGAGAGGTTAAGAAGGTCATGATTGAAGAGAAGATGGAGATAGATAGGGAGCTTTATATCGGTATTGTTATTGATCGGGCCAAATCAAGACCTGTGATTATGGTAAGTGAAGAAGGTGGTGTTGAGATCGAAGAGGTCGCTACAAGAAGGCCAGAGAAGATACTCAAAGAGACTGTTGACCCTGCAGTGGGAGTTATGCCATTTCAGACCATGCGACTTGCCTTTGGTCTTAATCTTGATAAAGCCATAATAAAGGATGCGAGCTCTTTTATAACCCGCTTATACCATCTATTTAAAGGAGAGGATTGCTCTCTGGCAGAGGTTAATCCCCTTGTAATAACCTCTGATAAGAGGATAGTTGCACTGGACGCCAAGATCAATTTTGATGATAATGCAATGTATAGGCATAAGGATAATATGAAGTTAAGGGATCTTAATGAGGAGGATCCCCTAGAGATAGAGGCGTCTAAATATAATCTCAATTACATAAAGCTTGATGGTAACATAGGATGTATGGTGAATGGTGCTGGCCTAGCCATGGCCACTATGGATATAATCAAGTTGGCAGGTGGTGAGCCTGCAAATTTTCTAGATGTGGGTGGTGGTGCAGATAGTGAGATGGTAGAAAATGCATTCAAGATACTTATATCAGATAAGAATGTAAAGGCGGTCTTTATAAATATATTTGGAGGAATCTTGAGATGTGATGTACTTGCTACAGGTGTGGTTGAGGCAGTAAAAAAGATGGAGGTAAATATCCCGGTTATTGTGAGACTGGAAGGGACAAATATGGAGAAGGGGAGTGAGATATTAAGGGAATCAGGACTCAATTTTATTGTGGCGAATGGGATGGCTGATGCTGCTGAAAAGGTAGTAAAGTCAGTAATCTGTTAGATTATGAGTAAACCCTCATGCCAACTTTGTCGGCATAAAGGGGGATGAAAATTGGATCACACCCCCACCCAGCCTCCACCCTCAAGGGGGAGGTGGGGTTGGGTGGCATGGACAAACTTGTTTGTCCGTGCCTTTGTTGGAGGGTGAGGGGCTATTTTTCAGATGGAATGAATGAGTGAGTATTTTAGTAGATAAAGATACAAGACTACTGGTACAGGGAATTACAGGTAAGGAGGGTACCTTCCATACCAGACAGGCTGTTGCCTATGGAACAAAGGTAGTTGCTGGTGTTACCCCTGGTAAGAGTGGTCAGGAATTGGATGGGATCCCAATCTTTAATACAGTTAGAGATGCTGTGGATAGGACTGGTGCTAATGCCTCGGTTATATTTGTTCCTCCTCCATTTACTGCAGATGCTATTATGGAGGCAGGAGATTCAGGGATAGGGCTTGTGGTCTGTATAACAGAAGGTATCCCGACATTTGATATGATAGCTGTGTATCGTTATTTGAGTGATAAGGCGACAAGATTAATCGGTCCAAACTGTCCAGGGATAATCTCACCAGGTAAGTGTAAGATAGGTATAATGCCTGGGTATATCCATAAAGAAGGGAATGTTGGGGTAATTTCAAGGAGTGGGACATTGACTTATGAGGTTGTAGCGCAACTTACAAGATTGGGTATAGGGCAGTCAACATGTATTGGTATAGGTGGTGATCCTATTATTGGGACAAACTTTATTGAATGTTTACAGCTCTTTGAGGCAGATAAAGATACCTCTGCGATATGTATGATAGGAGAGATTGGGGGGACAGCCGAGGAGGAGGCAGCAGAATATATAAAAGAAAATGTAACAAAGCCTGTAGTCGGTTTTATTGCTGGCATGACAGCCCCTACTGGGAGGAGGATGGGACATGCTGGTGCTATAATTGCAGGGGGGAGAGGTACTGCTAAAGAGAAGATAGAGGCCTTAGAATCTGTAGGGGTTAATGTCTGTATGAGTCCTGCAGAGATTGGAAAGAGGGTCTTAGAGGTGTTGGATAAAAATAAATTCTAAATCTTAGACAATATCAAATGACAGAAATTCAAAATATCTTTGTTTGCAATCTTTTGTTTAGAATTTTGATATTTGAATTTTGAATTTGTCCATGATTTAGATATTAGGATTTAGAATTTATATAAAGCTGGGTGGCATGGACAAACTTGTTTGTCCGTGCATTTATGGGAGTGTGAGTAGGTATTTTCAGAAGGATTTAAAAATGATAGACACTGTAGTAAAAGAAAAGAAAAAGGAAAAGGTAGTTAAGGAAAAGGCAGTTATAGATGTGAGTAATAGACTATGCACAGGTTGTGGGATCTGTGTAGATGTCTGTCCTACAGAGGTGTTATCATTGGTAAATGATAACACCAGAGTTACCGGGGTAATAGCGTATGTTAAAAATCTAGATGCCTGTACAAAATGTATGCTATGCGAGGTGCAGTGCCCTGATTTTGCAATTGAGGTGAATTGAGGTGAGTTGATATAGATTTTCAGATAATAAATTACACAAGGCTAGAGGGAGAAATCCGAGTAAGGCACTGCGCAGAAATAAGTTGTACATATGGCGCAGAATTTTGGTTCGTCTTCAAGGCGCACCAAAGGGCGCATATTATTAATATGT
>JACRGM010000053.1 GCA_016212345.1 Nitrospinota bacterium | reverse complement strand
TGTTTCTTATTGGCCCCTACCAGATCCAGAAGATACCTATTCTCCCCTTGCCTATTGATAAAGTCATCGTAATAATGGTCTTCCTCCTTAAATGGTTGAACTCCCCTCTCATCAAGTTCATAGCAACATCTACCTATCCCTGTGCCCATACCTGCTAATATATCCTTATAAGGGATGCCAAAGATCTCCTTCATACCCTCTATAGTCTTCTGGATAATCCGTAAAAAGGTGCCTATCCTTCCTGCATGGACTACTGCAATAGCCCTTCTGTATTGATCCATAAGTAGGATTGGAAGACAATCAGCGATGAGGACAGCAATAGGGAGTTCTCTAATATTGGTTATGATAGCATCTCCTTCCTTGCCCCTAATGGAATAAATATCACTATCTCTCTCTTTTAAGATGATGACCTCTCTCCCATGAACTTGCTTTAATGTTACAATCTCTCTTGAACCTATTCCAATCGCCTCACCAAAGGCCATTCTATTTTTTAAGACATCCTCTTGGTTATCATGATCATTAAAGGCCATATTGAAGGAGTGTCTGGTACTGAAGGCATGTATTACTCCGCCATCTTTTCCAAATTCAGGGATAACTATGAACTTAATCTTCGATTTTCGATCCTCGATTTTTGACCTTTGAGAATTATTCATATCACCCTTTAAAATTTCAATCCACTTTTATAGATTTCCATATAACAAATTACACGGCGTTATCAGTCGAAATCCTCGACGGCGTACCGCTCAGTACGCCTTACTCGGATTTCTCCCTCTAGCCTTGTGTAATTTATTATCTGAAAATCTATATATTGAATTATTGAATTATTTATTAATAAGATTACTAAATGCATTTAACCATGCTTCTTTTGTCCATTCTACAGGACCTATGGCCTTATAAACAATCTCACCATTCTTCCCTATAATAAAGGTTTCAGGGACACCTGTGATTTGATACATTCTGGAGACCTTACCCCCTGAATCTATGAGAACAGGAAAGGTCAACCCCAGCTCTTTCATATACGATTCAACTCCTGATCTTCCAGATTTATCAATATTGATCGTTAGCATCTCAAAGTCGTCATCTTTAAACCTTTGGTAGAGCCTTTCCATGGAAGGTAGATCTTCCCTACAAACAACACACCATGTGGCCCAGAAGTTGAGGAACACGACCTTTCCCCTCAACTCAGACAGGGTAACATTATTCTCCTTAATATCTGGGAGGGTAAAATCTGGTGCTATATGACTAATAGTGGGAGATACACGATGGTTAATCTTTTTATTGACATAGTCTCCCCCCTCTTTTTTTACATGAAAGACAAATACAATGAGTAACATAACCGTTATAAGTAATATAAAAGGGATAAATGTGGTTATGCTCCTCTCTTTTCTTATGCCGTTTGTTTCAGACATTTTCCCCTCTGAAAAATAGCCTTTCATCTAAAATATCATACTTATTCCTACATGGATACTGAAATCAGGTGAAGAGTCATCCAATATATTCTCTGTAAGTCCAAATTGAAAGACTTTATCCTTGCCTATCAGATAATTAAAACCGAGCAAAAAGTCCATTACCTGGTTGTCAAGGGATGTAAGCCCAGTTTCTGGAAAAGGGGAGGTATTCCCAATAAGCTGAAGTAATAATGAAGATCTCTCGGTTAAAGGGAACTCTGTTCCTATAGTATAGGAGAAGATTGGATCCATCTCCATATCCTTGAAAAGATCAGGGTCCCCAACAGAAAATATCCCGTTTAAATTTATATAATTAGATAAGATTCCAAATGACTTTTCAAGTATTACACCTATTCCTAAATCAACCTCCCCACTCCCAAGAAATCTATCATTATCCCCTGTGGGAACCTTGATTGCATATCTAGTCGATATGGATGGCATATACTTTATCTTACTATTATAGAGATGTCTTATCTTTAAAGTCAGTGCAATATCACCTATACCACCATAAGGTGAATCCATTGAGATTAAGGTCTCATTACCATGTCTTAGAAGATAGGTAAAATTATTTACACCATTATTTTGGCGTGACATGGGGGTGTAAGCATGTATCGAGTTTTCAAAATCAAGAATAAAGCTGTCCAAAAATCCTTTATAGAGGATATAGAAAGGTATCTCTATCCCCATCTCAAGATCATCCCTTACCCCATAATTAAGATTCAAAGATGTCCTGATTACCTCCATATCTACCACTGCATCGTAGTCATCAAACTCGTCATCAACGATAAAGTTCTGGATACCGGTATCTAGCCTAAATTTAGAACTACCTCTGGTTAATGTCTGTGCCCTGTCAGGTGTAAAGGAGAAAAAGAGTAGATAGAGGGGAAAACTGTTTTTATATGTTATTGGACCCATTCCTGCAGTATCTGACATGGCATATAAGGAAGGGATTATCGAGATTAGTAAAAGATTAGATATAATAAAAGTAAAGACCCTTTTCATCCCCTTAGCAAACATCTCCTTTACCCTCTAATATCCTTATATAATGCCCTGCTATATTTCTATCAATCGTATACCTATTATCCTGATTTAATTCATTGTCCGATCTTTCTCTTATCATCCTTATCAAATCCCTTTTCTTATGATTACCCAAATTAATAGTGGACAAGACCATCCCATCTTCACTAATCTCGATGGATTCCTTTGTCAGTCTCCTTATAAAGACCTCTATGATTTTAGAGTCAAACTGCCTGCCAGAACATCTTATCATCTCGAATAATATTTCACACATAGGAAGTTTATCCCTATATGGTCTTTTACACATCATAGCATCAAAGGAGTCAGCAATATTCACTATCTTGGCAATTTGATGAATCTCATTGCCCGACCTTCCATCAGGATACCCCTTACCATCCTCTCTTTCATGGTGACTGCGGACAGAGGTATGGATATCTTTAAGCCAATTACCAATCATCTTTACCCCATCTATTGGATATCTTTTGACCTCATCATACTCCTCCTTTGTCAATCTTCCTGTTTTGTGCAGGGTATTCTCAGAAATGCCGATCTTCCCTATATCATGAAGGATGGCTACTGTCCTAACCTTTTCTATTTCCTTATGGCTTAACCCCATAGCCTCGGCAATATAGACAGAATATATACTCACCCTCTCTGAATGCCCTTTGGTATACTGATCCTTTGCCTCAATCGTCTTTATTAGGATAAAGATGGTCTCTAGTGCCTGTCGTTCAAGCCTTCTATATAGTTGGGCGTTATATATACTTACTGCAAAGAGTCTGCCTAATATTGATGCCAATCTTATATCTTCTTCAGTAAAATCTATCTCTTTGATCTTATCAGTTATATTCAATATCCCCACAAATGTATTACATACTATTAATGGTACCCCCATATAACCCTTACTATTAGTTCTCATCCTTTGTTTTATCCCTCTTACCTTCTTTACATCCTCAATTAAAATCGGTTTTTTGATCTCTTCTTTTAATGTCCTATCAATAACATATTTCATAATGGGGGTATCTTTATAATCTATATTCTCCCTTGATCTTAGATATCTACCTAGATCCTGACTGGTTGTACGAAGCTCTAACAACCCCTTTTCCTCCTCATATGAATAAATAGATATCTGATTGGCATCAAGTATTTTAATAATCTTATTCATGATATCAGAGATCACCTTATCTAATTCACTAAATTTAAAGGCTGAATTTAATTTAACACCAACCTCCTTAATAAGTGTAAATCTTTCCCCTTTTTTCTCAGAGGTCTTTTTTCTGTTTTTTTCTTGAAGTTCAATACTAAATCCTCGATTCTTAGCCCGTAGATTTAGATTTTCGATGGTAAGGTTTACTTGTGCTATTAAGTTTCTTAAGGCATTTATATCATTTATAGTCATTACCTTCTTGGCAGCCATGATGATCCCTTTGCCCCTCTCTTCCTCTTCCCCTGTAAAAGGGAGAATGGCAAAAGGGGTATTCTCCATCCCTATCTCCTTTAATATCTTCCTTTCACCCTCAAAGAGATCCTCTGGGGATTCCACTACTCTGATATCTATGATCCCTGAGATATATCTTCCCCTAATCATCTTTAAAAAGAGGCCTTCTCTCTCTAATGAACTTAAAGATATCTCAGATCTTTTTATCTTCTCAGTTATGCCACCTCCTACCCCCCCTCTTAACAGATCATTAACTTCATCATATAGATAACCTGCTACTGGATTAAAGGTCATTTGAGAGATAGAATGTATTACCAGTTTAAGATTTTCTTCACAAGGGTCGTTAAGTATGGCGTTTCGATGTATCCCTATGATAGCAGAATCTATTATTCTAAGCTCATTCAATCTCTCTTCAAGAAGATATTCCTCAAGATATTCCTCCTTCTCCTTATCAAAGGTCAATCTATATTTATCTCCTTTTGCAGAATGAATTATTACCCTGTTTCTTCCCATATGTTTTGCCTTATAAAGGGCATCATCTGCCCTTTTCAGTAAATCGTTTCCATCTTTTATCCCATCCCCAGGGTATGTAGCTACACCAATACTTACTGTTATATTTATCGGTTTACTGCAATTAGAGAAGAAATAGGATTCGATCTTTTCCCTCAGCCTTTCGGCCATAATACCTGCACCCTCTTTATCTATCTGGGGGAGTATGAGGGCGAACTCCTCTCCACCATATCTGGCTGCGATATCAATATCTCTAATAGAATCCTTTAAGATGATGCTTAGTCCCTGTAATATCTCATCCCCTACCTGATGACCATACATATCGTTGATATTCTTAAAATAATCAATATCAATCATGATGTAAGACAAGGAGAGATTAAACCTCACAGCACGTGAAAGTTCTTCGGACAGACGTTTATGGAAATAGCGATAATTATAAAGACCTGTTAAACCATCGGTAATAGCCAATTTTTTAAGCTGAATATTAAGCTTTCTGATCCTCTCCTGGTCCTTTTCTAATAATCTTTTTTTGTTTTCACATTCAGATGTTGCCTCCTTGACCTTTAGCATCAGCTCCTGCCAGAGATTATCTTCCCTTTTTTTGATTTGCTGTTCATGTATAGATAATTTGACTAATCTTCGCAATTCCGTATTCTCGAATGGCTTGAAGAGATAATTGTTGATATCACCCTCCTTGAAGGCATCCTGCACAATCTCCTGTGTTCCCTGTGTTCCCTGTTGTGTTCCTTGTGTTCCCAAGCCGGTTATAAGAAGGGAGGCTATATAGGTTCTGATCTCTCTTGCCTTTCTGATGATCTCAATCCCATCAATATCTGGCATTTTGTAATTGGCAATGACAATATCATAATCATTTTTCTTAATTAACTCTATTGCCTGATAGCCATCACTAGCTAAATCAATGTGGTATCCATCATGCTCCAAAAAACCCTTGATCAGATTCCTTTCTTCAACCTCATCATCAACGACAATTACCCTAAATTCCTTCTTCACATTAAACTCCTATAGTCTATAGTCTATTCAAGAGACCACGATTTTCATAAGATCCTCTGCTATTATAACCTCTCCATCGAATATCCTTTTACACTGACCTAATATATCAATACTATCACAGGGTGGATAAAGATGGGTAAGAATCAATTTTTTACAATGAGATTCAGTGGCTATCTTCCCTGCCAGGGAGGGTATCAGATGCCCTTTAACCTTCATCTCATCAGGAAAAGAACATTCTAATACCAAGAGATCTGTATCTTCTGCCATATCTACTATATTTTTGCAGTAATCTGTATCGCCAGAAAAGACTATAGATCTCCCCTCCTCTGACTCTATTCTATATCCTATACTCTCTTGGATATGTGCCATTGGTTTACCAATTATACTAAAGCCTTCATAGGAGATCCTTTCATCAGTGATCTCCTTCAAGGTAAGGTGATAAGAAGAGGGTTCTATCCATTCCCCATATACATATTTAAGTCTTCCAAAAAAGTCATTAAATCCCTTTCCTGCAACAATCTGAAGATCCTTCTCCCTGATAGCATCCCCATATTTGCAGGCAAAGAGGAAAGGTACTAGATCTGCAACATGATCAGGATGGATATGGCTGTAAAATATATAATCAATATCTCTATAGCTGATCCCTATCTGAATCAATCTCCCCAGCGTACCAGAGCCACTGTCAAAGAGTAGTATC
>JACRGM010000061.1 GCA_016212345.1 Nitrospinota bacterium | reverse complement strand
GAGAGATATAAGGGAATATTAGAGGTATGGCCATTATCTTTTCTGATCATGTCTGTTGTATATCTATCATCTGAGGCTGCTGTTACCTCAATAATTGGGCGCCCAAATAGTCCATAGCCACTCCCCTCCCCTTTTACCTTCTTCGTGGAGAGAATAACTGCATCAGGACCCAACTCATCCTTTACTAACTTTAAGGCCATCTTAATATCTGTTGCCCTAAACTTTTTAATCTGCATCTCTTAAATTTAGCACCCCCAATGTCTGAATTCTAATATTTGGTGCCACCTCATTATAAGAAAGGATAGTCAGATTTGAGATAAACCTTTCTGTTAACCTTCTCAGGTGCATCCTTACCTGCGGTGAAGATAATATCACAGGCTGATAGGTCGTAGTAGTAAATCTCTCCACTACCTTCTTTAACCTTGTCAATATCTTTTGGGCAAGATTCGGTTCTAATGCGAGATAGGAGCCATGTTCGGTACTCTTAATTGATTTTATTATCATATCCTCTATATCCTTATCAATGGTTACTACAGGGAGAGTTCCATCAGGGGCCTGATATTGCTTGGTGATAGGTCTTGCCAATGCCTGACGTACATACTCTGTGAGGAGATCAGTATCCCTGGTTATCGGGGCATAATCAGCTATCGTCTCTAATATGGTTGGAAGATCCCTGATAGATATCTGCTCTTTTAAGAGGTTCTGAAGTACCTTCTGAACACCACCAAGCGAGAGAAGGCCAGGGATCAACTCTTCCACAACCTTTGGGTTACTCTCCTTTAAGTTATCCAGAAGTCTCTGTACCTCTTGACGTCCTAAGAACTCATAGGCATGGGATTTTATCACCTCTTTAATATGGGTCGTTATCACAGTGACAAGATCAACAACCGTATATCCTGCTAATTGTGCCCTATCCTTCTCACCTTCGGTTATCCATAAAGCTGGAAGACCAAAGGTAGGTTCCTTTGTAGGTATCCCCTTAACCTCACCAGAAGCTGTCCCTGGATTCATGGCTAGGTAATGATTCATCTTTACCTCTCCCCTTGTCACATCAACTCCCTTAATAAGAATTGAATATTCACTCGGCTTCAACTGGAGGTTATCCCTTATATGAAGGAGAGGGAGAATTATCCCCATATCTAATGCGAATTGGCGACGGATAAACTTGATCCTCCCTAGGAGTTCCCCTCCTTTTTCTGTATCCACCAATGGGATAAGCTCATATCCCACATCTAGCTCCATGATATCAAGGGGTAAGAGCTTCTCCACCTCTGGTTCTGGGGCCTTTGCCTCAGCATCTACCCTCCTCTCTCTCTTTTCTACCTCTTCTCCCTTCTGTGCCTCAATAGTCAGATAGGCTATTATACCAGCAAGGATTGCAATGATAATAAAGGAAATATGGGGAAGCCCTGGTATCATCCCAAAGCATAGGAGGATGCCACCTGCTATAACAAAGACACGGGGTTTTACTAAGATCTGTTGGGTCAACTCCATCCCCAAATTCATCTCAGAGGCAGCCCTGGTAACTACTATCCCTGCAGCTGTTGAGACAATCAATGCAGGAAGTTGGGAGACAAGTCCATCACCGATCGTAAGGAGCGTATATATCCGTACGGCCTCACCTAATCCCATCCCCTGCTGAAGGAGACCGATGACAAGTCCACCGATTATATTTATTACTGTTATGATAATACCTGCTATAGCATCACCACGGACAAATCTTATTGCACCATCCATGGCCCCATAGAAGTCTGCCTCCTGTTGTAATCTAAGACGTCTCTGCCTCGCCTCTGCCTCATCTATAATCCCAGCATTTAGATCAGCATCAATACTCATCTGTTTTCCTGGAATAGCATCTAGTGTAAATCTTGCAGCCACCTCAGATGTCCTTACTGATCCCTTTGTTATAACAATAAAATTGATGATGACAAGGATGAGAAAGATGATCGCCCCAACAACATAATTCCCTTCTACAACAAAGCTCCCAAAGGATTTTATTACCTGTCCTGCAGCACCTGACCCTTCACTTCCATGTAGAAGAATTAACCTTGTTGAGGCTATATTCAAAGAGAGGCGATAAAGGGTGATAATAAGGAGAAGGGATGGAAAGACAGAGAACTCTAATGGTTGAATCAGATAGATTGATACTAAGAGTATAATCAGGGCCGAACTAATACTGAATGATAGGAGTATATCTAGTAACATGGTTGGGAGTGGTATTATCATAATGACTAGTACTCCCACCACACCAATAGCGATTGCCACATCACTATACCTTGTGATGGTTGAAAGTGTTATATTATTATTACCCTGAATTGCCATTTTAATAAAATGATAATTTCTTTTTGTGCAAACTCCCTATTCCCTATTCCCTATTCCCTATCCCCTATTCCCTATTCCCTATTCCCTATTCCCTATTCCCTATTCCCTATTCCCTTTAACTTATAGACATACGCTAATATCTCTGCAACCGCCTTATAGAGAGAGACGGGAATGGCCTCACCTATCCTTACTAGTTTGTAAAGCGTACGTGCCAAAGGTTTGTTCTCAACTATGGGGATATCTGACTTCCTTGCTATCTCCTTAATACGCTCTGCAATGACCCCTCCCCCTTTTGCTACAACCGCAGGGGCTGACATCTTCTCACTCTTATATTCTAACGCAACCGCTATATGAAAAGGGTTAGTAATCACTACATCTGCTCGAGGCACAGCCTCCATCATACGGTGTCTCGCCACCCGCATCTGGATAGACCTAATCCTCGCCTTTATTAATGGATCCCCCTCTGTCTCCTTCCTCTCTTCCTTAACCTCCTCTTTTGTCATCTTGAGATTCTCTTCAAAGCTCCATTTCTGGAAGGCATAATCTAAACCTGCCAGGATCAGTAATGCCCAGAATGTACGGAACAATATCTTAAAGACAACCCCTGATATGTAGATCAATATATCTCCTGTATCCTTGTTCATTAAAGGAGGGATATCCACAAATTCGGCCTTTATAGTTATATATGAGATATAACCTACAATAACGATCTTGAATATAGATTTCAGTAACTCTACAGATGCGTTTTTAGAGAATAACTTGCGCAACCCCTTAATGGGACTGAGTCTAGAGAGATCTATTGTGATTGGTTTTATTGAAAAGAGAAACCCCCCTGTCTGGATAAGACCAGAGAGCAAAGCTGTAGTAAATACTACTAGGAGTATGGGTAGGAGTATCCTATAGAATAGATTTAGAACTGTATGGAATAGAAGATATCCCCTATCTCCTTTTATATCCATCCATCCTGCCTCAGAAAATATATATCTCGAAAAGCTCATGAGATTTGTAATCATATATGTACCAGCAAAGTACAGAACAAGCAGACTCCCCATCAGGACAAAGACAGAGGATACCTCTCTGCTATAAGCCACCTGTCCCTTTTCGCGGGTCTCTCTCTTTCGTCTTGGTGTCGCCTGTTCTGTTTGCTGTTCTTTATTGTCTTCTGGCATATTAGATTTTCAGATAATAAATTACACAAGGATAGAGGGAGAAATCCGAGTAAGGCGTACTGAGTAGTACGTTGTCGAGGATTTCGACCGATAACGCAGTGTAATTTATTATATGGAAATCTATAAAATTAAATTCATCCCATTAACCTTAACAACTTATACATATCCCTCCCCATACCATCAAAAATACCCTTTAAGAGTATACTGAAGAAGGGGAGTGATACCCCTATCATTAACAACCCAACCGCTATCTTAAGAGGAAATCCCACAATAAATACATTCATCTCAGGAACTGTTCTAGCTATCAAACCCATTGCCACACTGGTGAATAAGAGGGTAGCCATAATAGGAGCCCCTACCTTCACTGCTATTTCAAATATATCACCCGCCAAACTAACAATCATAGCTATCAATGCCCCATTAAAATGAGATCCTAAAGGTGGTATCAACTCAAAACTGTCAATAATCGCCTTGATAAAGAGATGATGGGCATTGATAGAAAGGAATATCAATAGGGCTATAATATTTTGCAACTGAGCAATTATTGAGATCTGTGAAGTTGTACTAGGATCGATAATATTAACTATATCGAATCCCATCTGGAACCCAACCACATTACCTGCCAATTGTATACCTGCAAAGATAAGCATTGTAATGAAACCTATTGTTATCCCTATAAATATCTCTCCTATCATAAGTATTGCCATAGGGAATATCCCTTCTGGAATATGGTTTAGATTGACCTTAACCATAGGGTAGACAATTATGCTTAGTATAAATGTCAATCCCACCTTCATCTGAAGAGGGACATTTCTGCTTCCAAATATAGGGGCAAAGAAGAGTAATGCCCCTACCCGTATAAAGATAAAGAGAAATGTCTGTAATTGTTGGAGAGAGAAATTAAAGAGATCCATATCAATCAATGTATGTACATTGGGATATTGATAAAGAGCCTAGTTGTATATCCAACCATAAACTGAAGCATCCATGGGAGAAAGAGGATCAGGGCAAACATTACTGCTAGAATCTTTGGGATAAAGGTCAATGTCATCTCATGAATCGATGTAACCGCCTGGAATATGCTCACTAATATCCCCACTATCAAACCAAATCCAAGCATAGGTGCTGACAATAAAAGGGTGGTCAGTAAGGCCTCTTTACCAAAATCGATTATAAATTCCTGTGTCATAATTATCTCCTCTTTAAGCAAAGCTCTTAACCAGAGATCCAATGATTAGAGACCATCCATCTACCAGAACAAATAGCATCAGTTTAAAGGGAAGAGAGATCAGTATGGGAGGCAACATCAACATCCCCATAGAGAGGAGTATACTTGCAACAACCATATCCAATATTAAGAAGGGTATATATATCAAGAATCCTATCTGAAAGGCTGTCTTTAACTCACTTATGATAAAGGCAGGTATAAGTATATGGATAGGGATATCAGATGGCCCTTTTGGTCTATCAATCTTTGCAATATTAATAAACATTGCCAGATCCTTTTCCCTTGTCTGTTTCAACATAAAACCCCTTAATGGTCTTATAGAATTATCCAATGCCTCCTTCTGAGAGATATTCTCAGAGAGGTAAGGCTGAATGGCATTCTTATTTATCTCTTGCCATACAGGAGACATAATAAAAAAGGTAAGGAAGAGGGCTAACCCAATAACTACCTGATTAGGAGGCATCTGTTGTGTTCCCATCGCCTGCCTCAGAAAGGACAAGACCACTACAATTCTGGTAAAGGATGTAAGCATAATAAGTATTGCTGGGGCCAGGGAGAGGATAGTCAATAGAAGAAGTATCTGAAGGGTTAAAGCCATCTGACCAGGATTCTCTGCATCACTAACATTTATATTAATAGGAGGGATTGTAAGAGGTTTCCCATAAGCCTTAAAGGTCAATAAGGTCAAGGTCAAGGCCATCACAACCACAATTAATACAACTTTCGATTCTCGATTCTCGATTCTCGACATAATTATCTTATCCACCCCTTCTAAGTCTTTTGAGCCTCTCTTTTATCATCTGGCTTACCTGCATCACAGAATCACTCTTCTCTTTATGATCATCATAGACAAATCTATTTAACTCTTCTGAAAAGCCCTCTCCACCATCTCCATCTCTGTGAGGGATATCCTTACCCCCTTTAAGACTATCTATAGTCCCTTTATTCTCCAGCCTTGTTAGCATAGAGATATTATTATTCGATATCCCAAGGACAAGGATCTCATTTGCTACCTCTACTAGCGTTATAGCCTTCTTTGGACCAATAAAACTTGTGGAAATAACCTTTATCAATCGATTGTTTCCAATCAGCCCATTATCTTTAAGCAAAAACCTCTTTACAAGGTAGTATATTATTAATATTAGAGAGAGGACAATTATTAATGAGACAATCATCTTGAGAGTGGCTGAAAAGAGGTCAGGAACAGGGGGAGGAACAGGCTCTTCATAGTTTAGATATCCTCCCTTATCTTGATCAATACCACTATCTTTTGTCGCTTCTGGCACTGGCCTCTTCTCTACTGAGTTGGGAGTTAAGGGTTGGGAACTGGGAGATATCTCCCCCTTTATCTCCTCCTTATCAATAGAATCTTCAGGAAAAAGGGTATTAAGGATCCCCTCCACATCTACTACATTGGCCCTTTTAATAGAGATCACCAAACTCTTATCCTCTATTGAGAGAGAAAACCTCTCCTCGATTCCATCTCCATCATCTGCGTACATAAGACGCATCCTTACTGTATCCCTTGTCTGCTGGACTACTCTGATTTGAGATATCATCTCATCACCAATCTCTATAACCCGTTTGGAAGGATTAAGATAGGTATTGGGAAGATCTATCTGAATTGACTTCTTATAAAATGTCGGTCCTTTATAAGTAGACAATTCCTTCTTGAAATCTACTACAAGGCGTAACTCTTTATCATCAGAATAAGTCTTAAGATCCTTAATATAATTTGAGTCAGATAAGGACTTAGCATAAGCCGCCTTACAGAAGATAATGAAACAGATTAAGAGAAAGAGATATCTTTTCATTTGAAAATACCTTTATAACACACCCCCAACCCCTCTTAATAGAGGGGAGTTCTAAAGTTTCCCCTCTAATTTGTCCATGCCACCCAGTTCTACTACCTACTGCCTACTTCTCAGAAAAGCCGATCTATTTTAACTGTTCAATCCTCTCTATAGGTGCTATAATATCTGTTAAACGAACACCAAATTTCTCATTAACTACAACAACTTCACCACGGGCTATCAACTTGTAATTGACTAGAACCTCTAATGGTTCTCCTGCAAGTTTGTTCAGCTCTATTACAGAGCCCTGCCCCAATTGAAGAAGATCATTTATCAACATCCTTGTACGGCCTAGCTCAACAGTAACCTTTAATGGGATATCCAGAATAAGATCGAGATTCTTAATATCTTTGGCATCAGTAGTAGCTTCTTTTTTACCTATATCAGCTTTACCCTCCTTATTAACACTAATATCTTTGTTCTCAGCCATTTTTAGTTTATCCTCCTCATGAAATAATTGAAGATATCTGGACGGCATTATTCTCTCCTGATACACCAGGAAATCCCTTGAACTTCGGTACACCCTCCACCTTTATTACAAGTTCATTTGTAACATCATTACCTAATTGAATAACATCCCCTACACTCAACTTTATCAGATCACGGGTCGCTAATCTTATACTTCCTAACTCCACAACTATCTCTATCTCTGTAGATCCTAGCCTCTTTCTTATGTGGGATAGCCATCTATTGCTCACCTCTAACTGATCGCCCTGAAAATCTATCTGCCGATTTGTAAGCTTTGTAATAATAGGCTTAATGGTTGAATAAGGGATACATATGGTCATGGTTCCAGTGATGATATTCTCTATCTCTACCTCAAACAGGATAATAACAACTACATCGGTAATAGGAACTATTGTAGCAAGTTGTGGATTTACCTCAGACCTTATGAAACTTATAGTTACAGGGTGGACATCTTTCCAAGCCTTCTCTATATTGATTAGGGCATCAAGTACTACCCTCTTTATCAACCTCTGTTCTATCTGCGTGAACTCACGTCCCTCAATCTTTGCTGATCCCTTACCACTCCCACCTAAAAAGGTATCGACAAAGAAAAAGGCTATTTTGCCCTCTACTACAAGGAGTGCAAACCCCCTTAGCGGCTCCATACGAAATATATTGAGACTAGTAGGAACAGGGATGGACTTGATAAAATCTCCAAATTTCACTGTATCTATAGAAATATGTCTTATATCTACAACCCTATGGAGAGAATTTGCAATGGAGATCTTAAAGAATCTAGAAAATCTCT
>JACRGM010000062.1 GCA_016212345.1 Nitrospinota bacterium | reverse complement strand
TATAATCTATGGCCAGTTTGACCCTACTTTCTTACGATTATTCCCATGGATATATTTTGGATTAGTTGAAAGTGCTATACTTATCTTGGGAGGTGAACAATCACACCCAAAATCCGATTTGGCGGGATTTGGGTCACAGAAAAATCTTGCATCTTGCAATTATAAAGATGTGCGATTAAAATAGATACAAATAAGCGGTTACAAAATCTATATGAGGGGGATGTAAATGGAGGAACGTACATTAGCGGAGTACTGGTTTGTACTCTATAAGAGAAAGAGACAGATCTATCTCATTATGATTATTGCTATCTCTTTTGCTGTATATTTTAGTTGGACATTAGAAAAGGTTTATGAGGCCACATCTGTCTTTTTTGTTCCTCACCAATTCGATACCTTCTCTTTCTTTGCCAGTGAAACAGGTGATGAGAAGGAGAGAAGGGGGCCTCTCCTTCCAATACCTCAGGAAAATATCAATGCAGTATTTATTGGTATCCTAAAGAGTAAGACCATTGCACAGAAGATACACAACGAATTTCCACAAAAAAGTCTACGATCATTATTATATAAAGATGTTGATTTTGCTGTAAGTAGCGAATATCTATTAAAGGTACATATTAGAGATAAAGACCCTCAATTGGCAGCAGATGTAGCAAACGCCTATCCAATATATTTCAATGAGATGTTCCAACAATTTTCTGCCAATCCTACAGTTAAGACAAAGGTTAATTTAGAAAAACAGATAAATGAAACTGAGCCAAAACTTGCAAAGATTAACAAAGAACTGGAGGGATTTCGAGAGGCAAACAAGACGGTCTCGCTAAGGGAGGAGATATCTCAACTTATAGCGGATAGTGCTCAGATACAATCTAAGATCATTGAGGCCCAGGCAGGAATTGCCAGTACAGAGTCCTATCCCGATATTGTTATATGGGAGAATAGGTTAATTGAATATCAAAAAGAGAAAAAGAGGATAGATGAGAGACGATCGGATATAACAAAGATAATCGCAAAGGAGGATGAGATAGCTCGGGAGGTTGATCGCTATGTAGATATGCTGAAGAAATTACATCTTCAATTAGAAGAGATAAAGGCCCAAGAAGAACGAGATATGCAGAATGTGGTTATTGTTGATCCTGCTGAACCTCCTCAAACACCCGTCTTTCCTATCCTTTGGCTTGATGGAATGATAGCTGGACTCTGCAGTCTAATTGGAGGGGTATTTTTCGCATTTTTTATGGATTATGTTGATAGGATTACAAAGAAGAGAAGGCTTGAGGGGATATAGATTTTCAGATAATAAAAAAGGAGGATTATTGTTAGAGATTAGTGAAGGGAGAAAAAGGGATATAGAGAAAGAGGAATATTGGCAGATTATCTCGCAACTCCAGGGCCAAGAGGCTGAAAAGGGGAATATCCCTCCTCTACGATTGATACTCAGGAAAATAAGACCTTTTCTAGAGATAACAGGTGAGGTGCTTTTGGGTATCTTAATTGCAGAGTTCTCACTAATCCTTAATTTTATTGTATTTAATTTTTTACTCCATATGGAGTTTTAATAGTTTAATATGTTCAAAGATTGTAAAAGAAGAGAGAAATCAGAGAGGATCTACAGGGAAGAGGTTAGGAATAGATTAATAAAAGATATAACAAGGAAGAATGAAGAGATGATAAAAGATGGCCTTTTCCCCTTTGAGGGGCGATGGTTTACCATTGATGAGATAAAGAGATATAGAAGAAAATTAAAGAAAAAGGATAGGGGGATCTTTTATGAATTGATCTTTCTCTTTTTATTAATGGGGTTTTTAATATTTGTGTCTTATTATAAGGTACTGATTTCGTTATTACCACAATAAGGGTATAATGGGAATGAGAGATGAAAAATAACTCCTCTAAGATGTTTGAAAAACGTAGGTTTTATAGATTAAAGAGCCCTATTCAGGTGAGGTTTAGGATAATCAGCGGGGATAATAAAGGGGGGGCATCGAGATTAATAAAGGGAAAAACTGAAAATATCTCAATGGGAGGTATATGTCTAGAGACAAATCTAGTACAGGTAGATGGACTCCATATATCTCATGATAGTTCTATGCTTTATAAAAATAGGCTTGAGATGGAGATAGATTTATCCCCAGATATGGAGAGTGTCAAGGCGATTGGTGAGGTTATCTGGTATGATCTTAAGCAAAAAAAAGGCCAATATATATACAATGTTGGTGTATGGTTCTTAGAAATCAGTGAGGAAGATAAAAATAAGCTCAGTACATTCTTGTCCCAGTAGGACAGGCAAGATGCCTGTCCTACCTCATGGTATCCTTATCGCCATTGAAGGGATTGATGGGGTAGGAAAGACAACCCAATCGAGACTTTTAGAGGGCTATCTAAAAGATAAGGGATACAATGTAATCTGTATGAGTGAACCGACCAATGGTAAATGGGGGAGGAAGATAAGGGAGATGATAAAGGTGGGGAGAGATAACACCTCACCTGAGGAAGAGCTATACCTTTTCACAGAGGATAGGAAGGAAGATGTGTATATGAATATCCTTCCAGCACTGGAGGAGAAAAAGATCGTTATAATGGATAGATATTATATATCTTCCATAGCATATCAGGGGGCACTGGGTATTGATAGAAAAAGGATAAAGGAGATGAATGAGGAGTTTGCCCCTGTCCCTCACCTGACGATCATC
>JACRGM010000052.1 GCA_016212345.1 Nitrospinota bacterium | reverse complement strand
CGTGGATGTATATGTCTCAGGGGGCTATGCATATGTGGCAGATGGTTACTCAGGTCTTTGGGTCACAATGACACCTCTATTATTAGAAGGCAATGTAGAGGACTCCACCACTATAACAGCCACTATTCCTCCAGATCTACCAGAGAGCGCTTATAATATTATAGTAACAAATCCAAATGGGGAGGGTGGCATATTGCGTAATGGCTTTAGAGTAGTAGATGTAACACCACCAGTGATAAGTGATGTCGCTGTTTTAGACATAACAGATACCACAGCAATAGTAACATGGGATACAGATGAACCTTCAGACAGTGTGGTTGAATTCGGCATAACCTCAGGTGAGTACACAGATTCTATATCAGATACAACCTTGGTTACATCGCACAGCATAGAACTTACAGATTTAACACCAGATACAACATACTATTTTATTGTGAAGAGCGCTGATTCAAGTGGCAACCCTATTGAGAGTCAAGAGCACGGCTTTAAAACATTGACTATAGATTTCCATATAACAAATTACACTGCGTTATCAGTCGAAATCCTCGACAACGTACTACTCAGTACGCCTTACTCGGATTTCTCCTTCTATCCTTGTGTAATTTATTATCTGAAAATCTATAGTATTATTGTAGATGGCGTTGTTGACTTAAGGTGACACATGAGTATAAAGGATATATTATTAACCACATATATAGTTTTATTGAGTTGGCCGAAGAGAAAGGTTTTAAAGGCATTTCAATATGTTAGAAAATTAAACAGGTAAGATTTAGAAGACTCAGGTCTATAGCTTGCATCTTCTAATTATCTCTTTAACAATCGAGTAAAGTGGAACTACCTTATCCACCACCCCTGCCTTGATCGCCTCACCTGGCATACCGAATATAATAGAGGTCTCCTCTGATTCAGCAATGGTCTGTCCATTATTCTCCTTGATTGCCTTCATCCCTTGTGTGCCATCATTACCCATCCCTGTCAGAATGATCCCCAAGGTCTTTGAGCCAAATATCTTTGCCGATGACTCCATCATGATATCTACTGAAGGGAGGTATTTATCAGTCGGACTCCTCTTCTTTAGGACTACCCTTTTAATATCCTCATTCCTCTCCTTCTCCCTCTCCCTTTGAAATGTCATATGAGCATCACCTGGGCAGATCAATACTAATCCCTCCCTTACAAGATCACCATCTTCGGCCTCTTTCACCTCAATTGTGGAGGATTTAGCAAGTCTATCAGCAAACATCTTGGTAAAACCTGATGGCATATGCTGAGCTATAGCTACAGGGACAGGTAGATCTTTTGGTAGATCTGATATGATCCTCTCAATAGCTGTTGGACCACCTGTTGAGGCGCCAATAGCTACCATATCTATCCTTTTATCTATTATAGGTTGGGATAGGAGACTATTATACGGGTCTGATTCTCTCATATGCATTTCCTCTGTATCCTGACCCTGCAATGATCTTCCTCTATAAGCAGGCAAGATACCTGCCCTACCAACACGGGATATGATCTTCTCCATATTCAGGCCTGCAACTCCTATTACTTTGTTTATCAGCTCATCTTTGAGGTTCTTTATCTCCTCTGATATCTCGCTTGTGGGCTTTACTAAGAAATCGACTGCTCCTAACTCCATAGCCTGGAATACATTATCTTTACTACCCTTTGAACTTACAATCAATATTGGTAATGGGCGATTACTCATAACCCATCTAAGAAAGGTGAAGCCATCCATGCGTGGCATCTCCAGATCGAGTGTGACCATGTCAGGCTGAAGTTTTATCAATTTTTTGATGGCATCCTCTCCATCCATGGCAGTATCTATAACTTCGATGAGATTGGAGCTTTCCAGCATTGAGGATATCGCCTTTCTGTTATACGCAGAATCATCAACAACCAAGACCTTAATAAGCTTTGTCATCTCTAAAAACTACCCCTTTTGATATACAATATCATTTTTCAAATGTCTCAGTGTAAATGCCGTGGATATATTGATCAATGATTCGGCATGTCCGAGAAGAAGGTATCCTCCATCCTCTATCTTTTTATTAAAACTCTCTATCAAGCCCTTTCTAGCCTCATGGCCAAAATAGATTATGACATTCCGACAAAAGATGATATCCATTGTTGTAAGAAGATTTATCTTCCATTTGTCCATAAGGTTCAGATATCTAAAATTAACGATCTCCTTAACCTTATCAATAATCCTCAATCTACCATTCTCTTCCTTAAAATATTTATCTATATAAAATTTATTGGTTGATCTGAAAGATGATCTTTTGTAAACACCATTCATGGCAATATTAAGGGCACGTCTGCTTATATCATTAGCAAATATCTCCACATCCCAGTCAGCAAACCTCTCACTTTCTATAATCAGGATGGCTATGGTGTAAGGTTCCTCTCCTGTTGAACATCCTGCACTCCATATTCGAAGGGTCTTCTCCATATTCTTCTTATCCCTGATCTCATGTAATATCTCCTCTGAGAATGCCTTTAGTTGTTGAGATTCCCTGAAGAAATAGGTCTCATTCGTGGTTAATATATCTATAATACTGTTAAGCTCCTCCCCACTACCCTTATCATATCTCAAAAAATGATAGTACTCCCTAAAATTCCTTATCTGGAGTTTATCTATACGACCTGATAGCTTCTTTTCTAAGAGAAATCTAGAATCACCATCAAAGAAGATACCGCAATAGTCGTATATAAAATCCCTCAAAAGTCTAAACACATCTTCTGATAATTTAGATTGGGTAGAGATTTCCATTTTATTCCCTTATCGTTAGATCATTAAATAAGCATAGACATCCCTTTAGCCTATCTCCACTAATCACTCCCTTTAAATCAGAATATATCATGGAGGTATTATCTGTATCTTCTTTCATAATCATAGCAATATCCTTTACACCCCTTATAATCTCTTCACCACCCCTCCTCTGCTCCTCTATCCCCCTTGATATATCTCGTATCTTCTCAGTTACTTCATTTATCATCTGTTTTATATTGTCCCCACATTTTGCCTGTTCTATGGTTATCCTCTTTATCTCTCCAGAGGTATCCATCACATCCCCTGTAGCCTTTATTATCTGTTCACTTGCACTAGCCTGTTCCCTTGTCGCCTTTGTCATCTGTTTGAGAAGATTTGTTACATTCTCTATAGCATCCCTTACTACCCTGCTACCTTCTGTCTGATCACTAGTTGCTATTGCGATCTGATCGGCCATCTCCTTTGATCTATCTATGCTATGTAGTATCTTGTCGAGTGCCTCTCCTGCCTGAGTTGATAGCCTTACCCCTTCGGTTCCACTCTTTGAGGCAACCTTTATCCTTTCAACTGCATCTAGAGACTCCTTCTGCACGGTTTTTATGATCTTGGAGATCTCCTTTATTGATGAGGCAGTACGATCGGCTAACTCCCTGATCTCTGTGGCTATTACCCCAAATCCACCTGTATGTTCACCTGCATGAGCAGCAAGTATACCAGCATTTACTGCTAAAAGATTTGTCTTCTCTGCAACATGCTCTATCACCTTTAGTATATCCCCTATCTCTTTTGACCTCTTTCCTAGAACAAATATGATATTCGCTGAATCCTCGATTACCTCTTTTATCCTCTTCATCCCTTCTATGGTATGGATTACCGACCTCTTGCCGTCCTCAGCATCAGCAGAAGATTCTGTAGACATCTTAAGTGAAATTCTAGCATTCTTCTCTACCCCCTTTATTGAAGTATCTATATCGCTTATTGCAGAACCAGTTTCTTCGGCTGACACAGAGAGAAACTCGATATTATTAGCCACCTCTTTTACAGAGGTAGCCATCTCCTCTATAGAGGAAGAGGTATCCATCAGGGATGAGGATAATCTCTCTGATTTCTCGGCCACCTCTTCTGTGGAGGCAGTCATCTCTATAATAGATGATGATAGATTGGCCAATATTGAAGAGATGGATAAGGTATTCTTATGTATCTCTTCATCTATCATTCTCTTCTGTTCTATAAAGGATAATAGATTGTTTACACTAGATAGGTCTTTATCAATCTTATCTCCCCTCTCTTTTATATCCATAGATATCTTTAGGTATGACTCTTCCATCACCTTAAAGAGACCTTTTATATCCCTTACAGTCTTTCCAATGGTATGGAATATATCAAAAATATCTTCCCTTAACCTTTCTATCTCATCCCCATCTCTTGCATTATAAAAGATACTATAATCTTCTGACTTTAAGTGGGGATTTATATCCGTATCCCTTATCCCTATCTCATTCTTCATCCTCTTATGTAGGGCATGGAAGGTGGTTCTCATAATAGTCTTGATCGCTATGTAGGAGAGTATCCCTATCAAGAGACCTATTATCAATGAGCCGACAATATAATATATGCTAAATATACTAAAGAAGATATTCCTTAATCCAAGGAAGGTAGCAGAGTATAAAGGGAATAGTATACCGATCATTAGTCCTACACCTATAGCACCTATATATACCCTTCTCATTGCTATAATATCACCGTCATTCTTCATGACTTCCCCCACTACTCCAGCCTGAACTTCTCGATCTCTCCCTTGAGGAGTGCAGATTCTTTTATCACTGTCTCTACTGCCCTCTCTTGCTCCTTGATCAAAGAAAGTTTCTCTTTTGTAATAGTATTCACCTTCTCGATAGAACTTACGATCTCCTCACTCCTCTTCCTCTGACTTTGTGTATCCTGTGTTATCTTGTAGCCCTTCTCAACGATATCTGTTATTGCTGACTCAATACTCTTTGTCCCCTTTGCCTCCTCCACTGTAGCCCTCCTTACCTCCTTTGCAATATTACTCATCATTACTGATGCATCCATTATCTGCTTAGTCCCCAATGTCTGCTGTTGGGTAGCTGTGGCTATCTGCTGTGCCATATCACTAATATTCTTTATTGCCTCTGTAACATGTTTAGTCCCTTTTGCCTGTTCTACAGTTGCCTTCTGAATCCCCTTTGCCATCTCATTGGATTTATTGGCACTCCCTATTATCTTCTTCAGTGCCTCACCTGATTGGAGTGATAGTCTAACCCCATCGTCAATCATCTTCTCATTCCTCTTTACCAATTCCACAGCATCCTTTACCTCTGATTGAACAGTAGTAATCAATTTGCTGATCTCTCCAGTGGAGGTGGCCGTCTTTTCTGCAAGCTCCTTTATCTCATCTGCAACTACGGCAAATCCTTTCCCATGCTCACCTGCCTGAGCAGCGAGGATAGCCGCATTGAGTGATAAGAGATTTGTTTGATCTGTTATATCTTGAATAACCGTTAATATCTCCCCTATCTCCTCAGATCTCCCCCCTAACCTATTGATTATCTCGGCTGATCTATCTGATGATCTCTTGATCTCTTTTATAGCCTCTATTGTATCTGCTATGGATCTCATCCCTATATCAGATGCATCAGTGATCACCTGTTCAGATAGTCTGACAGATTCTCCAACATGCCCTTCTACATCCTTGATGGCAGTATTGATCTGGGTGATTGAGGCAGTTGTCTCTTCTGCTGATGAGGCCAGAACATCAATATTCTTGGCTATCTCCTGAGTAGCTACTGACATCTCCTCAATAGAGGAGGTGGTCTCTTCCACCGATGAAAAGAGCCCTGCAGTATTATTAGCTACCTCATTAATAGAGGAGATCATCTCTCGGATATAAGAGTTTATTTCATTAATTAATGAATAAAGGCCCTCGAGATTCATGGCAATATTATTGGTCTGGGTATTCATATCTAATATTGATGATGATGAATCCTCTAATGATGATATCTGAACCATAGCACTCTCTGATACCCTCTTACACCTAATATCTATCTGTTGCGATGCCATGGTAACATCTCGAGAGACATCTCTTATCTTCTTAATCATACGAATTAGATTCTCGATAAATCTATTGAACCACTCTATCAGATCCCCAATCTCATCTCCTCTCCTGATCTCAATCCTTTTGGTCAGATCCCCATCACCACGGACAATATCCTTAAACATGTTGATAACTGTTTTAAGAGGCCTCTTTACTGTACTATTTATAATTAGGTATATAAGAGCGGTTATTATCAATATCCCTAATATACTACCGATCATAATAATGGCCTTGTTAGTATGGAGGGCTATATCGAGCTTATCAATAGGGATAGTAATACTCAGCCCTCCCAATACCTTCCCATCAGAGATACCCTCAGAGTGACAGGTAAGACAGTCTATTCCAAAATAATCCCTTGTTGCGAGGTATGGTAGAACTGCTCGATAAAATCTCTTACCCTCATATTCCTCCACCCTGTAGATCGGTTTCCCAGTTGAGAGTACCATACGATCAATATCATCCTTAGGTTGTTCAGATTCATCACCCTTTCCATACTGCCTATTTATATTCTCTCCACGGAAGAGGTGGAGTTCCTTTATCTTCGGGAGACCCTTTATGCTGGTTAAGATATCCTCCTTCCTATCCATAGTGCCTGAAAGCATTAAGGCATTCATCGCATCCAAGACAATACTCCCATAATTTGTAACTGCATCTTTGGTCTGTTCCAGTACCTGGGTCTCTATGTTGCTGGTTGTCCATGACAGGGAAAAGATGCTAAGCAATCCCATGATGAACAGGACGATTATAGTGGGTATCAATATCTTTCCTACTAGTGATATAGCCATAAATCCTCTACCCTTTTCCATCATCTCCTCCCTTTAAACCTTTATAGATTTCCATATAACAAATTACACTGCGTTATCAGTCGAAATCCTCGACAACGTACTACTCAGTACGCCTTACTCGGATTTCTCCTTCTAGCCTTGTGTAATTTATTATCTGAAAATCTACAATACCTTATTTAGATTCAATAAGATCACTATCCGACCTTTTATCCTTCCTATACCTTTAATATACCCCACCTCGATTCCATCTATTACAGGTGGAGGTGGTTCTATATCTCTCTCAGATATCAACAAGACCTCAGTTACAGAATCGACTATAATCCCGATCTGTCCATTATTCACAGATAGAACGATGATATGTGCATCTCTTCCATATCCCCTCTCCTGAAATCCCAATCTCTTTCTGAGATCGAATATTGTAATAATCACTCCCCTTAATGATATTATCCCTTTGATATATTCTGGTACCATAGGAACCTCGGTTATCTCCTGTATATTTATAATCTCCTTTATATCCTCTACATTTAGAGCATACTCCTCATCAGATAATATAAAAGATAAGTATTTGTTTTTGTTCTCTATTTCTTCTCCCATGGTTCTTTATCCTTCACCCCCAATCCCGAATATTCTATCTTCGGGATCAACACTCTCTACCCTGTTCCTCCCATTCCTCTTTGCCCTATATAAGGCATCATCTGCTGCCTTGATGAGGTGATCAACTGTCTCAATATTATTATCATGAAAGGTGGCGACACCAAGACTGATAGTGATATTCAGGGGCTCATTCTGACCTGTAAACTTAAACCCTTGGACCTCTCTTCTTATCTTCTCCCCAACGATCATTGCCCCCTTAAGATCGGTCTCAGGGAGTAAGAGGGCGAATTCCTCACCTCCATAACGAGCCACATATTCATGTCTCCTTATCCCCTTTTCAAGGATAGGTACAAGATCAGCCAAGATAGAATCACCCTGTTGATGTCCATAGGTATCATTAATACTCTTGAAATGATCTATATCCAACAGGATAAATGATAGGGATGATTTGTTTCTCTTTGCCCTGTAGAACTCCTTTTTCATAAGTTCTATTAGATATCGGCGATTGTATGTCTTGGTTAGACCGTCAGTGATTGAGAGTTCTCTTAAACTCTCCTGGAGAGATCTTATCTTCAGTTGTACCTTTACCCTAGCAATCAACTCAGCCGGATCAAAGGGTTTAATGACATAATCGCTGGCCCCCTGTTCAAGTCCCTTGACCTTCTGATCCACACTCCCCTCCGCTGTTAACATGATTACCTGAATCTCTTGAAATTCAGGTTTGCTCCCTTTGAGTGCCAGGAATTGAAATCCACTAATACCAGGCATTACAATATCGCAGATGACTAGATCAATATTCTGTTTCAGCATGATCTTGAATCCCTCTAGTCCATTACTTGCCTCTAAATAGTTTTCAAAAAGGGAGGTCTTTTGTAGGTACTCTTTGACTGTATCCCTTATTGCCTTTGAATCATCAATGATCAATATCGAAAGCCCCATTATCTCCTCTTTATCAATCCCCCAACATCCATGACAAGTATTGTCTTCCTGTTACCCAATTCAGCGGCCCCTATAATCCCTTGGATATTCTTAAGAGGATCTCCTATAGATTTAATTACAATATCCTGCTCTCTCTCCACGCCATCTACCACCAAACCTATCCTCTTTTCTCCTAATCCAGCCACAACTACATAGAGATATTCCTTTTCCCTATCCCCATTATCGGATGAGAGATTAAATATCTTTTTGAGCCAGAATAGGGGGAGTATACGATCTCTAAACTGCATGACCTCTCTCCTCTCCACACCCTTTATCTCTCCTGGGGTTATCATAAGACTCTCTAATACAGAATTTACCGGGATAGCATAGATCGTGTTTGCCACCCGGACGATTAATGCCCGGATAATGGCAAGGGTTATAGGTAGTGTAATAGTGAACCTTGTTCCCTTCCCCTCCTCGGTCTCAATATCAATCATCCCACTCAGATCGGCTATATTCCTCTTTACCACATCAAGCCCTACCCCTCTTCCAGAGATATTACTGACCTCCTTACTAGTACTGAACCCAGGGGTAAATAATATATCGAGTATCTCTCTCCTGTTTAACTCTTTATCTTTACCAATTAACCCCTTATCAATAGCTGACTCTCGTACCTTCTCTATATCTATCCCCTCCCCGTCATCCTCCACCTCTATTACTACATGACTACCTTTCTGCATTGCATTTAATCTAATGGTACCGACCTCTGACTTCCCCTTTTTTCTTCTCTCCTCTGGTATCTCTATCCCATGATCAATAGAGTTTCTTATGAGATGCATTAGAGGATCTGCCATATCCTCTACTACCAATTTATCCAATTGGGTATTTCCACCTGATATCTCAAGTCTTATATCCTTCCCCAATTCCTTAGAATACCTCCTTATCACCCTGAAAAAACGATCAAAGAGTTGGCCAATAGGAACCATCCTTACCTCTATAATCCTCTGCTGAAGATCTCTTACCTTTTTATCGAGTGTTTGTGAGGTCTTATGTAGATCAATGGCAATACCTGTGAATCCATGGATAGACCTCAACTCCCTGCTGATCTCAGTAAGAATCGATTTGTTCAAGACAAGTTCTCCGACGATATTCATTATAGTATCAAGCTTATCTATATCTACCCGTACCGTTTTACTGAGACTCTTTACATCTGATTGGGAGAGGATGGATTCTTCTCCTCTCTCTCTTGGGGGCATAATAGCCTCTCCTTGTGGGATATTATCCCTCACATATTCGATCTCTCTTATATCAAGATTGCATAGTTTCAGGATAGATATTATCTTCTCCTTATCCTCCATTGTTCCCAGGATCAGTTTGAACTGTATCTCAACATCAGGGGATTTATCTGTAATAGGAAGTGTAGTGATTACCTCTCCAATAGTGGATAAAGACTCATTGACCGATTTAAGGTCATTGTCAAAGGTGTCTAGATTGAATGACACCATGACCTCGAATAGCCTAATCTTCTGTTTGATATTCTCTAATAATCTATGTTCTTCATATTCAGTGAGGATATTTGTTATTTCAGGGGGGATATTTAAACCCTCAAATGATGATTTAACATTCCTTTTTTTGGCCTTCTCTGTAAGGATATTATTGATCTTGGAGATAAACCCCTTGGTATTAATACCATTATCATCTATCCCCTTTCCTATATCGTCCATCAATCTTCTCAACAGATCAATCCCTTCAAAGAGGATATCCATGATTATACTATTCAGGCTGATTCTTCCCATCCTTATCTCATCCAATATATTCTCTATATTGTGACTTAAGTCAGATATATTAGGGAAACCCAACAGTCCTGCCAATCCCTTTAATGAATGGGCTGATCTAAAGATAGAATTAAGGGTCTCAGGTCTTATAGAGCTGGCCCCTCCCATCTCACTCTCTAAGAGGAGGAGACTCTTACTTAGTTCCTCAAATATCTCCTCTCCTTCTGCCAAGAATTCGGATATCTTTTTATCGTTCATGGAGTAGAAATAGTTATAAAAATACACTTATTATGATTGAAATATAAGTCTAAAAATCTCGAAATGCAAGTTTAGGAAGGTAATAAGGATATGGGATAGGAAGGTAATAAGGATAGGGGAGATATATATATTTTTAGAGAAAATTAAATTAACTTGAGAGTACCGAGTTCTACGAAAATTTAACATAGCCAATTAAGTCAAGTATACTATTTTTTCACTTCAACGACAATTTCTCCTCCTCACTCTCCCGCCCCATGCGGTATTTGATGTCGTAGTTGATGATAAAGTCCAGCTCCTCGGCTGTAAAGTTTATAATATATTAGTATATTACTGCCTGAAAAATGGCCTTTTTATAATTTAAAACTTATTTTAAAAGCTGTAAATGATATTTTAATATATCGTCTGATTTTTTTATACAATTTATTATTGCATTTATAGTATTTGTTGGTAGAGTTCCCTTAATATTTAACTTTCCATTAAAATGATCCTGTAAAAATGTATGATTATTAAACTCAAATATTTCGTGGAATTGTATCCATGTTTTAGCGGGGAAACAGTTAGCAATAGGATTT
>JACRGM010000051.1 GCA_016212345.1 Nitrospinota bacterium | reverse complement strand
GAAGGTAAAAGGGGAGGGGAGTGGCTATGGACTATTTGGGCGCCCAATTATTGAGGTAACAGCAGCCTCAGATGATAGATATACAACAGACATGATCAGAAAAGATAATGGCCATACCTCTAATATTCCCTTATATCTCTCAACTGCACTAAATCCGGTACTGGAAGAGATTGCAGGACTAAAAGATATGATGGATCTCCTTATTAAACAGCCAGGTATATTCAGAATAAACGGTTTTCATAAGAATATCAGAGCCATTTATCAAGAGATGATACTTAATGGTGTAGATGATAAGATTGCCCTGCAACTTATAGAAGATGCTAATAAATGTATACCTGAAGAAAGGCTGGAAAAGGAAGGATATGTCAGGTCATTCATAATAGATGCCATGATGAGATTGATAAGAGTAGGTGGGGATATCCGTCTTGAGAAGGGAAAACAGAAGATAGCAGCCTTTATCGGTCCTACTGGTGGAGGGAAGACTACCACTATTGCCAAACTTGCTGCAGAGTATGTACTTTTAAGGAATAAGGATGTTGCCTTGATTACCATTGATACTTACAGGATAGGGGGGGTAGAGCAGCTTAATATCTATGCTGATATAATAGGTATACCTGTATATGTAGTCTTATCTCAATCAGAATTGAGAAGGGCTATCGAATCCTACAGAGATAAGGATTTGATCTTGATAGATACACCTGGGAGGGGGCAGAGAGACAAATCCAGGCTCTCTGAGTTGATGAATCTTTTAAGTGGTGAGAGATCAATTGAGAAGTATCTTGTCCTTAGTGCTACTACAAGGGATGAAGGGTTGTCAGAGATCATCGAGAACTTCTCACCTCTATCTATTGACAGCCTCCTCTTTACCAAGATAGATGAAGGGGTCTCTTTCGGATCGATCATTAATAGATCAATACATAGCGGTAAGCCCCTTTCATATCTTACAACTGGGCAAAGGGTCCCTGAAGATATTGAGATTGCGACCTTAGATAGGATTGTGAATTTGATATTGAAGAATTAATTTGATAGTGTAAAATGTAAAATAAGAAGCGCATAGAGTGAGCTAATGTGAAGTAAAGTTCATATAATATAACTTATGGATCAGGCTAAGACCTTGAAACAGATGGTAAAGAAGAATATGATGAATTCATCAAGAGAGGTAGGCTCTCCTACCCGTATCATTGCAGTCACTTCTGGTAAAGGAGGGGTGGGAAAGACAAATGTTGTTGTCAATCTGGCATTTGCCCTTACCAAGTTAGATAAGAGTGTGTTAGTCTTTGATGCAGATGTAGGATTGGGTAATATTGATATCATGCTAGGAATTGCACCAAAATTTAATCTTCATCATGTATTAAGGAGGGAAAAAGAGATCTCTGAGGTCATTGTTAATGGACCAGGAGGGATGAAGATCCTTCCTACTGCCTCTGGTGTCCAGGAGTTTATAGAACTTAGTACAGAACAACGTCTTGTCTTATCAGAGGAATTTGATCTCCTTATTGAAGAATTTGACATTCTGTTATTCGATACAGGGGCAGGCATATCATCAAATGTAACCTATTTCTGTACTATTGCACAAGATATAATTGTGATTGCCTTCCCTGAACCTACCTCAATTACGGATGCCTATGCATTGATGAAGGTACTCTTCCAGAAGCATGCCCGAAAAGATTTTAGACTCCTGGTTAATGCTGTTAAGAATGAAGGTGAAGGCAAGGAGGTCTTCCGCCAATTAAGTATGGTAGCTGACAGATTCCTTCCGAATATAGCGATAGATTATTTTGGATATGTTTTGAGGGATGAGAATATACCTAAGACGATCAGACAGCAGAGGGCTGTACTGGAGGTATACCCTCATTCAAAGGCCAGTCAATGTTTTATGACTATAGCAAAAAAGATATGTGAGCTTCCATATGCTCATCATAGTAGAGTTGGGAGTTGGGGGTTGGGAGTTAGGAGTAATAAGTAGGGGAGTAAGGAGTATTGAGGTATAGATAAGTGAAGACTTTTTCAGAAGAGAATCCAAAGTCCTATAAGAATAACCGCAAGGGTCTTGATTGGGATGAGGATAGGAAAGATACTCATCTCCCCAATGGGGGAGATATTCAAGGATTAGTCCTAGAATATGCCCCTATTATTAAGTATATTGCCCATCGAATAGCATTTCGTCTACCCCCTTATATAGAGATAGATGATCTAATCAGTGCAGGTATTATGGGTTTGATAGATGCCCTAGAGAAATATGATCCTTCACGGGGGGCAAAATTCAGGACTTATGCTGAATTCCGTATAAAAGGTGCAATCATGGATGAGATTCGCTCTCTCGATTGGATCCCTAGGTCTGTCAGGCAGAAGGCTAGTGAACTCGAGGACACCTATTTAAAACTTGGACAAAAATTAGGTAGGCCTGCATATGATGAGGAGGTAGCAGAGGCCCTACATATAAATATGGATGAATATTTTGATCTACTTAAAAAGGCTAATCCGATCCATATATTTAGTTTTGAGGAGATAGAGGATAGAGGTAATGACGATGAGAAGATGAATCTACTCAATTGTCTGACAGGTTCCAAAGATAGCGATCCTCAGTCTGCTTTAAAGGTTAATGAGACAAAGAATATTATAGCCAATGTCATAGATGGATTACCTGTACAGGAGAGGATAATGGTCTCATTATATTACTATGAGGGACTAACTATGAAAGAGATCGGTGAGGTGTTAGGGATAACTGAATCGAGGATTTCGCAGATCCATACCAAGGCTGTCCTGATGTTAAGGGGTAAGTTGAAAAGATTTATGGAAGATGAGATATTTTAAGTTACCAATCATAATTGTGATCCCTCTTTTACTGATCCTTTTAGGGGGAGGGGTATTATTTATAATATGGGGGAAAAGACCTCCTTCGGATGAGATTAACCGTGTAGAGAGGCCTTCTGTAGAAGGGCCTTCTATTGTGGAGACCCCAGAATATTCTATGTCCCCTTTCTTTCTTCCTATAGTGGATATAGGGAAGGAAGAGAGGTTTCTTAAGATAGCAATCAATCTGGAATTGAGCAATCAGGAGGTATCAGGAGAGATTGAGAGGAATCTTTCCATATTAAGAGAAAACCTCCTTTTTCTTTTTAAGAGAAAGACGGTGAGAGAACTTCAGGAGGATAAAGATAAGACCCAACTAAGTAATGAGATAATAACAACATTGAATAGCTCCCTTCAGAGTGGTACAATAAAAAGGATATATTTTGCAGAATTCTTGATCTTATAGATATCTCTGTGATTCAGACAAGGGATGAAAATTTGATCACACTCCCACTTAGAATTTATATAAAGCTGGGTGGCATGGACAAACTTGTTTGTCCGTGCCTTTGTGGTAGGGTGAAAGGCTATTTTCAGAGGAAGTCTAATCTATAGAATCCAGTGTCTGAATCGAAGTAGGGGGATATGAGATTTTAGGAGGTGAGCCTCTGTGGTTGAATCGGCTGGAGTAAAACAGATCATCTCTATGAGTGCAGCGATAGAGAAGGTACAGCAGGTACAGCAACAGCAATCTGACATGCAGGGAAGGCATTTTGCCATCCTTCTTAGAGAGGAAGAGAGGCAGAGAAGGAAGGAGGTACAGACATCTGAGAAGGCAGGGGAGACAAGGATATCAGAAGGTGATAAAAGAAGAGGGGAGAGGAGGAGTGGTAAGGGACGAAGATATGGTGAAAGAAGAGAAGATAGTACTTCTGATGATGACATAAAGCCTGGTAAGATTGTGGATATTGTTATTTGAATACGCTGTTAATTCTGTTAAAAAGTTCTGTTAAAAAGTTCTTGACAAAGGAAAAATAATGTTGTATATTCCGCCACTAGGTAATTTTAGTGGGTAACTTTAGGGCTAACACCTTGTTATAGATTTTCAGATAATAAATTACACAAGGCTAGAGGGAGAAATCCGAGTAAGGCACTGCGCAGAAATAAGTTGTACATATGGCGCAGAATTTTGG